>JBGTKH010000378.1:0-8773 GCA_041744735.1 Pirellulaceae bacterium
CGAGGAAGTTTATTTTGAGAAGAAGATGGGCAGCCAACACGGCGGCATGGTGAAGGTGGGCGACTACATGTACAGCAACGGCGCCGGCCCGCTGCTGTGTATGAATTTCCTCAGCGGTGAGATTGTCTGGCAGTCCCGCAGCGTCGGCAAGGGGTCGCTGGTCGTGGCTGAGGGGATGATGTATCTGCTCAGCGAAAACCACGAAGTCGCGCTGGCCGAAGTCACCCCGGAAGAATACCGCGAACGCGGCCGCTTCAAGATCGAAAGTCACGGCCGCCCAAGCTGGGCTCACCCCATCGTAGCCGGCGGCCACCTGTACATTCGCGATCAACAGTCGCTCACGGCTTACGACGTGCGAGCCCAATAACGCGATAGGCTGCTGGCTTTTAGTGTGCGAACTAGCGCGCTAGTGTGCATATCCGCACTATTAGCACGGCGTGCGTCCGCCGATAATAATTGAGGAAAGCCCCCACAACGACGCTTTCAAGCGTTTTTCTTGGGTAGCTGAACTCGTGAGAGTACGGGAATTCCAGAAGTCTCACGACTTCTGCTACCCAAATACCGAGCCTTGACAACGCACTTGGACCACGATGGTGAAAACGTGCATCGCATCGGCGCACAGTTTGCGGAGCTCACCCTCATATGCCTGAATCGAAAGAAATCGATCTATTGATTGTGGACGACGACGAGGAGTTCCGCAGCACCACCGTGCGCTGGTTCGAGCGGGCCGGCGTTCGGTCCAGCGAAGCAGGCAGCGGCGAACAGGCGCTCGAGTTGGCCCAGCGGCGAGACTTCGATGTGGCCATCTTTGACATGATGATGCCTGGCATGTCGGGACTGGACTTGCTGAAGACGCTCAAGGAAACGGGTGCCGAATCTCAAGTGATACTCTTGACGGGCCAAGGGACCGTCGAATCGGCCGTCGATGCGATGAAGTCCGGTGCCTTTGACTACCTGACGAAACCATTTCCGCTGAAAGACCTTGAAGCGCTCGTCCGCCGCGCTTACGAACACGGCCGGCTGCAGCGCGAGAACCGGCAGCTACGGGCATTACTGGAACGAGCGCAGCCGCATGGCGACATGGTCGGCCGCTCGCCCGCGATGCAGGAAGTGTTTCGCTTGATCGAACGGGCTGGGCCCAGCGGCAAGGCGATCTTGATCCAGGGCGAAAGCGGCACCGGCAAGGAGTTGGTTGCACGGGCGTTGCACAAAGCGAGCAAACGGGCCGACAAGCCGCTGGTCGTGATCAACTGTGCCGCGCTGCCGGAATCGCTGTTGGAAAGCGAACTGTTCGGTCACGAAAAAGGTGCCTTCACAGGTGCCGTGCTGGCGAAAGACGGCTTGTTTGAAGTGGCCGACGGCGGCACGCTGTTCATCGACGAGATCGGCGAGATGCCGGGATCGCTGCAGGCCAAGCTGCTGCGGGTGTTGGAAGACGGATCGCTGCGCCGCGTTGGTTCGCTTAAAGAGCGCCGCGTGAACGTGCGACTCTTGGCAGCCACGAATCGCGACTTGACCAAAGATGTCCAAGACGGGCGCTTTCGCGAGGACTTGTTCTACCGCATCAACGTGATGTCGCTCGAACTGCCGCCGATCCGCCAGCGCGAGGGCGATATCCCGTTGCTCGTCGCCCACTTCCTCGGTCCTGGCTGGGAAATCGAAGACGTCGCGATGAAACTGCTGGATCGCTACCACTGGCCGGGCAACGTACGGCAACTGAGCAACGCCATCGAGCGGGCGAGGATTCTGTCCGACAACAACATCGTCCGCGCCCGTGACCTGCCGCACGAAGTAACGAACTTTGCCGGCGACAATTCGCCGCTGCTCACCAACGATCTAGATGATCTGGCAAGCATCGAGCGGGCCAAGGTCATCGAAGTCCTGCGCCGCACGTCCGGCAACAAGACGCGCGCGGCAAGGGCTCTCGGCATCGACCGCCGCAAACTGTATCGCCTTGTGGAGAAATACGACATTCGCGACACAGAAGTCGCGGTGCGCTCCGCTTGAAAGCTGCGCGATGACGTGCTGGAGGCATTGCACGCTTGTCGCTAACATCGCCGGATTCGATTTATTCGGTCTCCACGTCACGCAGATAAGCTGCGGCCCGGACAAAAGGGAATGTCGAATGTCTAAGCCCGAATCGTGAGGCGTTCCCGTAGTCCGTAGTCACAACACTTCGTAATTCGACATTCGTAATTCGGACTTCTTTCGTCATTCGTAATTCGACATTCGTCATTTCATAGTCCTTCCACGTCTATAAACGGTGCGATCCGGTCATACCGAAACACCGGGCCGTCCTTGCAAATGAACTCCGGCCCTAACTGGCAATGCCCGCACAGGCCGACAGCACATTGCATGTTGCGTTCCATGGAGACCCAGTCCTCCAAGATGAATTTGAGCATGACGTTTCTCCGGGAATTGCTTCGCACTCTCGAAATCTCTACGGCTGAAACGTTTCTTCGGCCAGGACGATGTGGCGGGCGACTTCGATCATTTTTTGGTTTCTTTTTGCACGGTCTGGAGTTGGCGAAACCGCCGCATCGCCAGTGAAATTGCCGGTTCCAGATCGGCCTGTTTGATTGGCTTGACCAAGTAGGCCATGATGTGGTCGGCCTCGGCCCGTTCGATCAATTCTGTGTTGTGGTAAGCCGAAACCAAGATCACCGGGATTTGCGCCGTGCGATAAAGCTGCTCCGCCGCCTCGATACCGTCCATGTCGGGCATTTTGATGTCCGTGATCGCTAGGTCCGGCCGCAATTCACGGCAATGTTCCACTAATTCACGCCCGGTCGTCGCCACGGACACGACTTCATAACCGAGCCGCGGAAGCATTTTTTCAAAATACTCCTGCATGTCCGGCTCGTCGTCGGCCACGGCAATGCGAAGTTTAGGGGACATGACGTGTCTCGTTCGTAGTGACAATCTGCTTCTGCTGTTCAGGTGTCATTCGCCGGTAATCGTACATCGCGTTTGTAGTGCCCCGATTCATCGGGGCCTGCTCCTTTAGTCTTATCTCCTCATGACACGAGAGAGGACCGCATGAATGCGGTCACTACGAACAGCGAGGGAGCGTGATCATGATTTCGGCGCCCGGCGACGAATCACCAATCACGATCTGGCCACCGTGGGCGTCTACGATTCGTCTCGCAATCGCCATGCCAAGGCCCGTGCCCTTCGTCTTGGTCGTGAAGAAGGCGTCGAACACGCGCTGCTTGACGGCCGGTGGGATTCCCGGTCCATTGTCGCGTATCAAGATTTCGATGCCCGCGCGATCGTCGATCTTAGTTTCCCGGCCGACGATAGCGATTTTTCCGGGTTCCGGGCAAGCGTTGATCGCGTTCTCCAGGATATTGCGGAAGACTTGGCCCATCTGAAACCAGTCGACTTCGCACGTCAGATCTCCGTCACCGGTTGCCTCGAGAAGCTCAACGTTTTTTTGCTTTCGCATCAGCTCCAAGTGTGACCAAGCGTCGCGCCAAAGGTGTGCCAAATTGCACGACTGGCGGTCCAGCTTGATCGGGGCTGCGTAATCGCGCACCTCTTCGTAAAGATGATGCAGATGATCCAGTGCCCGCTGGACTCGATCGACCAATTCTAACTCGTTCGGCCGGCCTTCCAATTCCAACGCGAGCATCTCCAGGCACGCCTGGCTGCGCTGGAAGGCATTGCGGCTTTCGTGAGCCAAGCCCGCGACCGTCTGGCCGATGGCCGCCAGCCTTTCAGCCTGCAAGGCCCGCTCTTCAGCACGCTTGCGCTCGGTGATGTCCAGGATAATGGCGACGAAAATCGGCGGCGTTTCCAGATTCGATAGCTGCAGGTGAACTTCAACGTCGTACAGTGTTCCATCTTTGCGGCGATGCACAGTATTGAATTGCACTTGCCGTTTTGCGCCTGTGCGCAGCGGCTGAAGGAGTTGTTCAAACGACTCGCGCGTAAAAGCCCGCTTCAATTCCAGCGGCGTTAAACCGCGCAGTTCTTCCATTGAATAACCGATGTTCTCCCGCGCTCCGCGATTGACCTGCACAAAATGTAGCGCCTCGGAATCAAACATGTAAATCTCGTTCAGCGACTCATCCAGAATGTGGCCAAACGCAGCCTCACGGCGCTGGGCCCGCTGTTGCTCGGCGATGCGTTTGAGGCTTTCGATCTCCTGCTGCCGCTTGGCATATTCGGCTTGATAAGCATCTTCGATAATCGCCAAGTCAAGGTCGAGCAGGTGATTCAGCGAACGAAGCACCTGGGCCAAATCATTCGCCTGGCCTTTCCATCCACGCTGCAAAGCGTCGACCAAACCGCTACGCAGCCGCGACAGGGCCACGTTGACATACACTTGGTTGAGCCCGATTTCCACGTGTCGCCAGCCGACCTTCCAGCGGCGAGCGACGTACGGTTCGTCGTATTGGCCGCAGAACAACTCGCCGAGCCACGAGTGAAGCGTGCCCTTGAGCCGCTCGAACTGCTGCGAGCCGCCTGTGATTACTTTGGCAGCATCCGGTTCGCGCTGAATGGCGTGATAAAAGTCATCGACCAATTCCCCAAACGCCAGTTCGACGATTGGCCCGGCACCGCGAACCCGCCGCGCATCGGCGTCTGTCCAGCCCACATACTGCTGTAAGCGTTGATAATGGGCGAAAACGTTTTTAGGCACCGGTTCGAACGCCATGATGCCTTATGATACGGATCGTCGCGGTTTCTAGCAAAGTGGGGCGACCTGCGCGAAATCGCACAGTGGCGTGCGGATGCGGCACACTTCCGCGGTGGCAGTGCTCCGGTTCCTTGAACGGGAAGAGCACTTTGGTTCGACGAATCATCGTGTTTGCGTTCACGAGCAACTAATGGCATATCGATTGCCTAACTGGTCATGAACTTAAGTTACAAAGTAAACAAGGCACATTTGGATGGATCAGCGGCCCCAATCATCTCCGGCTTCGCATGCACTCTCGCTCGACACACTTTTCATGGCCCTCGATGCCGGCGAAGACGGTTTGTCAGGCGGCGAAGCCCGCGCGCGACTGAAACGTTTCGGTCGGAATCAGTTGCCGCACGAGCCGCCGCCCGCTTGGTGGCACATTGTCCTGCGTCAGTTTCGCAATCCGCTCATCTACATTCTCGGCATTGCCGCGATCATTTCCCTGGCGACGGGCCATGCTACCGACGCTGCTTTCATTGCCGCCGTGCTGGGCTTGAACGCAGCCATCGGCGGCTACCAGGAATGGCGCGCAGAAAAGAGCGCCTTGGCACTGCAGCAACTCTTGAAGATCCGCGCGTCGATGGAGCGTGACGGCGAAGTCAGCGAAATCGACGCCGAAGAAGTCGTGCCCGGCGACATTGTGTGGCTGGAATCGGGCAACCGCGTTCCGGCCGACGTGCGGTTGTTATCGGCGCACGGGCTGGAGATTGATGAGTCGCTGCTGACAGGCGAGTCGCTGGCAGTACCCAAAGTTCCGGCCTGGATGGGCAGCGATGTTACGCCGCTGGCGGATCGGTTGAACATGGCTCATGCCGGCTCGATCATCGCTCGCGGGCGCGCCAAGGGTTTGGTCGTGGCGACGGGCACAGCGACCGCGGTGGGACAGCTTGCCTTGGACGTGATGCAAGGCAGCGGCAGTAAGCCACCGCTGTTAATACGGATGGAAAAGTTTACTCACGTCGTTGCTATCGCCGTGCTGATGGCGGCCGTTGTCATCGGCGTGCTCGGTGTTGTGATGCAGGGTTACGGCTGGGCCGACATGTTCATGTTCGCCGTCGCCTTGGCTGTTTCCGCCATTCCCGAAGGGCTGCCGATTGCACTGACCGTTGCGTTGGCGATCGCCACCACGCGCATGGCCCGACGCGGCGTGATCGTGCGCAAACTGGCTGCAGTGGTAAGGGCTGGGGAGCTGCACGCTGATTGCGACCGACAAGACCGGCACGCTCACTTGCAACGAACTGACGGTCCGCGAAGTTCGACTGGCCGATGGCCAGCGATTCGAGGTGACAGGCGAGGGATTCGCGCCGGCGGGACACGTGCTCTGTTGCGGAAAGCAGCTTGAGCCGGGGTCGAACGGGCAAATGGAACGCTTCGCCCGGGCCGCCGTCTTGTGCAACGAAGCCGACTTGCATCACCGCAATAGCGATTGGATGTGGCGCGGCGACGCGGTGGACGTGGCGTTTCTTTCGTTCGCACACAAGCTGGGCCACAATCGCGAAGCTAGTCTCGATTCATACTCGCAAGTCAACCAGATTCCCTTCGAACCGGAGCGACAGTTCGCAGCCTCGTATCACACCCCCCGTAGCTTGGCTCTCCAGAGCCGAGGTCTTTTATCTTCGGCGTCGCACGACGCCCACAATCCGACGCTTGTGTTTGTAAAAGGTGCGCCCGAGCGCGTGTTGGCAATGTGCAGCCTTTCGCCAGAGACGGCCCGCCAACAGATGGCGGCTGCCGAGGAAATGGCTCGGCGAGGCTACCGCGTGTTGGCGCTGGCCGAAGGCGAAATGAAAGAGCACCTTGGCCCCTCCGACGTGCCGCCAACTCCGTCAGATCTCACGCTGCTGGGTTTTGCCGGCATGATCGACCCGTTGCGGCCGGGCGTGCGCGATGCGGTAAGGCAAGTCCGGCTTATTAATGTACCCGTAGCCGAAGTCGCCAGACTTTGGAGGATCGGCCAAACTCTGGCGAGTTCGGCTACGCTGATTGGTACGTCTTTATCCGGGACTTGCCTAAGAGCCTGCCGCGACGCCGGCGTGCGGGTCTGCATGGTCACCGGCGACCACCGCGTAACGGCGCTGGCCATCGCGCGCGAACTCGGCATTGTGGACAACGCTGTAGAACGGGTTCATCAACCCGTCCAACTTGAGTCGCTCCAAGACTCACCATTCAGCTTGTCTCGCCCCGACAAACTCGACGGGCAAATGTGCCCGTCCTACAGCGACCAAGTCGTGACCGGCGGCGAGTTGTTGGACAAGTCACCTGACGAGTTGCGCGAGCTAGTCCAGCGAGCAACCGTTTTCGCACGAGTCGCTCCTCAACAAAAACTGCAAATCGTCGAGGCCGTGAAAAAGGCGGGACACTTCGTGGCTGTTACCGGTGACGGAGTCAATGACGCGCCAGCACTGCGCGCCGCCAACATCGGCGTGGCGATGGGCAAGAGCGGCACGGACGTCGCCCGTGAGGCGGCCGAGTTGGTGATCAGCGACGACAATTTCGCGACCATCGTCGCTGGCGTCGAGGAAGGCCGCATCGCTTATGACAACGTGCGCAAGGTCATATTGCTGCTCGTCTCATGCGGAGCGGCCGAGATCTTGCTGGTGGCATTGGCCGTGGTTACAGGCACGCCGCTGCCTCTGCTGCCCGTTCAACTGTTGTGGCTGAACTTGGTCACTAACGGCATCCAGGACGTGGCCTTGGCCTTTGAACCGGGCGAAGACGACGTGCTGCGCCGCAAGCCGCGGCCGCCGCGCGAGCGCATCTTCAACCGTTTGATGATCGAACGCACGATCGTCGGGGCGCTTGTCATGGGCGGCGTCGCCTTCGCCGCATTTTACTGGCTCCTGCAAACCGGCATGTCCGAAGCAACTTCGCGTAATGTCGTGTTGTTGTTGATGGTGTTGTTTGAAAGCGTGCAAATCGGCAACTGCCGCAGTGAAACACAGTCGGCATTCTGGTTGTCGCCGCTACGCAGTCCGATCCTGCTGACGGCCACCGTGCTCGCGTTGTTAGTTCACGCCGCGGCCTTGTACTTGCCGATCGGGCAGCATGTGTTAAAGACGGAGCCGGTCGGCGTAACAACGTGGGTGGTGTTGACCGGTTTAGCGCTGACGGTGTTTGTGGCCGTCGAATTCCACAAATTTACGTGGGCGTGGCGAAACCGTGGGCTCGGCACTTCGTAGTGACCGCAGTCGCGCGGGCGACGAGCACATTTTCAAACGAGAACACGAGGCATCGGGGGATTACAAATAGGAGAACAAAATGAAACGCTTCAAAAACATTCTGGCATCCGTGGACACGCGGCTGAACAATCATCCGGCGCTGCAGTGGGCCACCGCATTGGCCGAACACAACGGCGCAAAACTGAACATCGTGGACGTGCTTCCCGAATTCCCCTGGCACGTTCGCGTCGCAATGCGCAACCACGACCAAGTGCGGGCAGCGCTGTTGGCTGAAAAACAGGTCCGACTCGCCGAACTGGCCGCGCCGATACGCGAGAAAGGTATCGACGTGAGCACCAAAACAAACTCGGGGCAATCCTCGGTCGAACTCATCCGCGAGGTCATGCGAGACGGTCACGATTTGGTTGTGCGAGTTTCCAAAGGCCCCAACAGCCGCCGCGGTGGATTCTTCGGCAATACCAGTTTTCGCCTGCTCCGCAAATCTCCTTGCCCCGTATGGATCGTCAAACCTGACATCCCACCCCGCTTTGAACGCATTCTCGGTGCGGTTGATCCGGCGCACGATGACGAGGAGCACGCAGCGCTGAACGCCGACATCATCGAGCTTTCTCGGTCGATTGCCAAATCAGAGGCCGGCGAATTCAGTATCATTCACGCCTGGACGATGTTTGGCGAGCAAATGCTCAGATCCCGGATGCATGCCGACGAATTTGCCGACCTCGAAAACACGGCGCGCCAAGGAATTGAACAATCCCTGGATCGACTCCTTTCCGCGCATGATCTCAGCATCAGGGACGAACACGTCCATCTTGTCCGAGGCGAGCCTGCTTATGCCGTACCGGAATTCGTAGAAACGCACGGCATTGACTTGCTCGTGATGGGCACCGTCAGCCGGTCGGGACTG
>JBGTKH010000379.1:0-5112 GCA_041744735.1 Pirellulaceae bacterium
ACCGCGTCGATGTGGCTGACGCCAATCATCGAACCGACAATGAGAGGATACTGGTATGAAAGTGCTAACCATTGGGCTCGCGCAAACGAAACAGGTCGGCGATTTCGACGCCAATGCAGAGACGATTCTGCGTTTCCTCGACATGGCCGGCGAGCGCGGCGTGCAAATCGTTTGTTTTCCCGAAACGCAAACGGTCGGCTATCGCGTGGACATTGCCGATCGCGACGCGCCTTCGCCGGTCGACAAATTGAACGCTCTGCATGCCGAGGTGGCTCGGCGGTGTCAAGCGCTAGGGATGGCCTGCGTGCTGGGGACCGAGACGCCGCTGGACGGCAATCCGCTCGGCAAGCCGTACAATTCGGCGGCGGTGATCAACGAAGCGGGCCGCATCTTAGGCGTGCATCACAAGACGCGCCTGACGCCGTTGGACGCGACCGCCTATTCGCCCGGCCGCGCGATCGAGACGTTCGACCTATTCGGCATTCGCATCGGTGTGGTGATCTGTTTCGAAGCGTTCCGCTTCGCCGAGACAACCGCCGAGTGCGTGCGGCAAGGAGCGCAGCTTGTGTTTCATCCGCAGAACAACACCACGCGCCCCAACGACTGGAAGATTCCGATCCATCACGCGATGATCACGACCCGCGCCGCGGAAAACACGATCTGGTTTGCGTCCTGTAACGCCTGCCTGATCCCTCACCAAAACAGCCGCTCCCTAATCATCGCTCCCGACGGTCGCGTGCACGCTCAAACCGAACTGAAACAAGAAGAATTATTGGTGAGCGAAATCGACATCGACTTGGCGACGCGGGCAATGTTCAACTTCGATATGCAGTCCTGCGCCGAAGTGCTATTCGCCGATACGGTGTGGCGCGAAGAGTACGCCGCGGCGCTGCCCCGCCGTGCATGATGTGAATGAACCGCACGCCCCGCTCGACGAATCGCCCTAGGGCCAGACATCGTCCGTGACCGGTGATCCTCATCGCACGACAGACGCAGGTGTCGACGATACGTTTTTTCTCTGTTAGCGGTCGCGAACAACTTTCTCGGCTTCCGCATCTGTTATACTCTTCCAGAAAGGAGCGCCTAACATCAAGATGCGATCTCCTTCTTGCGAAACGGCCAACATCTCGGCAACGGCAGGAGTTCTCGATCACTTATCTTTTCGCCTTTCCATTGAGCGGGGCATTACTATATCAATGAAGGATGCCCTGCGATGACGACACACCACCACAGCGGCTCATCAGACGATGGCCAAGACGCGCTGCCCGAAGGTGCCTTGCGCGAATTGACAGACGGACTGATCTTGCTCTGGCGAGCGCACAACTACGCCCAGGTCGCCCGAGCGGATCTTTGGGACTTCGCCGTCGAAATCCAGCAATTTTACGACCTGGGGCTCACGATCAACGAACTTCGTTGGCTGGTAGGCATGGGTTTTGCCGAGCACCGTCGGGAGACCACCGCGGATGGCGACGCGCGACGATCGTTTCAGCCCGCAGACGGCCTTGTGTTCTCCGAGACCAGTGCGCTGTTGCTGACCGACTCAGGTGCGGCCTTTGCATCGCAGATCTACGCGGCTTCGCTGGCAGCCGATCCAGACGCGGCGGTATTGAATGAGCCGCAGCCTGGCGAAGCGGCAAGCGATCCATCGACAGGAAATGGGGACGGTCATCCTCAAGCTGCATTGAAGCCGACATGGGACGCAGATCGCCGCCAGTTGCATGTCGGCGGCGAACTCGTCAAATGGTTCCGCGTTCCGGCCCCCAGCCAGGAGACCGTGCTCGCGGCCTTCGAGGAGGAGTCGTGGCCTGACCACATCGACGATCCGCTGCCCTGTGTGGCAGACGGCGTTCCCAAACAGCGGCTGAACAGCGCCATCAAGCGTCTGAATGATTGCCAGACCAATCGCCTGATCCATTTCCACGGCGACGGCCACGGCGAAGGCGTCGGCTGGACCTTGATCGCGAAGATTGGTCTCAATGGCAAGGCCCAGCCGACCGATCGCGGCAATGGACATTACACCGAGTCGCGCACGAACTTCCTTCGATTACGGCGGTGAGCCGCGCATTCCGCGGGGCGCGAGTTCGACCGGTTTGATCTCGCCGTCTGTCTCTCGACTTCTCGACTCGCGCCGGGCAACCAGCGATCCAAGAGCCGCCGACGGCGAGAACCGACCATAACAGGGAACACCGCCACATGGCGAGCGAAAACCAATCGCATGTTGATCCGACTTAGAACGTTCGTAGATCGTTCGTAGATTGCTCGGGCTAACTCGCGGACAATTGGCGACGAAACCCCGGCGCACCATCGTGTTGGGAATTTGGTAATGGAGTTTTACCTAACCCGACTTTGAGAAAGCGAGGTAACCAAGGTCGAACGCTTGCTCAAGTGTAAAAGAACGTTTCGGGCGGGAAAAGTGTCAAGTTCCTGGCCGTTTTCCACCCTCGCCCTCAACAGTGTCGCCAACTTGGCATTTGTTTTCACTAATTAAAAGAGGAGAATCTGATGAATCGACTTTTGAAAATTTCGCCTTGTCTCTTGGTTGTTGTCGCACTAACCGCCTTTGTCGCGCAAACACCCTCTGCGCAAGGGCAAGAAACAATTGACATATTAGTTTCAGTTAATGGAACAAAGCTCGCACAGCAGGTGGCCGATGGATCGATCAAGCCCGGTACCCAGGCCGCCCCGACCTCCCTCGGTGCATGGCAGCAATCGGACGTATACATCTCTATGACGTGCCAGAACAGCCATGTCGCCAACGATGGCGGTAAGTCCGAACTGACGGTGAAGGCGGTTGCAAACCAACCCGTCCGCTGGACGATGCAAACGTTTGACGGCAACTCGACTCACACTGCGTATATCTACGGGGGAGCATTCAATCCGGCAGACGCCATTACCAACCTGAGTTATAGCAACAATCAGACGAGCACGTACTTTCCCCCAGAGCAAGACCCCCTTGCAAATCCGGTAGAACAGAACAACACAGAATGGATCACTTCGGCAACCATTCGCAAGAAAGGCGTTACGATCCAATACACCATGAATTTCGCGTTGGTAGACGGCGAGACCGGAAAGACGATTGGCTATTTCATGTGGGATCCCTTCATCCAAGTAGCTAAATAGCTTCGAGGAGACGCAGCGCAAGGTCAGCCGCGACGGCCATCTGGCCGTGGCAAAGGCGTACTGCAGCGTGCCGCCGGAGTATCTCGGCGACACGCTGTGGGTCCGCTGATAGAGCGGAAAGGGGGCCAGATTCGCGGAAAATCGCGGAAAAGGTGTCAGGAACCTTTGATTGACGTCAGCCTGCGGATTTGTTCGCCAAGGTAGGGTCTGGGACACGCAATCCCTGCGCTACATAAACAAGTCGGCTCGCACCTTGAATCGTTCCGACAGAATCTTCATGTGCTCGATGGTCAGTGCGCGATCGCCTTTGAGGATTTTCGAACCTAAACTGACATGAACACGCAGCAAGCGGGCCAGATCCGAGGCATTCATGCCGTGTAAATCCATCAAATGCTGCAAGGCTTGCAGTCCGCGAATGTCGGACACGTCGATGCTGTGGTTCTCAGCCTCGTAGGCTTCCACCAGTTGCACGAGTGTTTCCAGGTAGGACCGCTGCCCCTTGGTCAATTTGCCGCCGGCCATGAGGCGGTCGATCATCTCGAGCGTGTTGTCAAGTTGCACGTCATCCGCAATGGCCTGGGGGGGCATGATCGCCACGAGAGCAGCGAACCTGCCTGGCAGCTTCGCGTTGTGTTTGGTTGCGGGCATGGGTTACTCCTTCCAGTCGTTGCGGTCGTACTCACGATGCGTCAGAACGCAACGAATGTTGATCAGTTGGTAGTCGTTTCGGATGCGGACGATCAGGCGATAGTCGTTGCCGCAAATGTCAAATACGGTCAGCGCATCACGGCCCTTGATCCGAACCACGTCAGCACTTGGGAACGAACTCCGCACTTCCTGCAAGTTCCGCCACTCGGCTGCCCGAGCAATCCGGTACCAGGCGCGTAGTTGCTGCTCAGCATTTCCGTGCTGCTCCCAAAACTCGCGAAGTGTTCGTAGGCTGATAACTCGCATGACATTAGACATTATGTCTAAGTCGTGGCAATCCGCCAAGTGGGATTTCGATGTTTGTCTCCTGGGAACGGTAAACAGGGAGCAGACCGTGGCGCGGGACGCATTCGGCTGTTCAGCAAGGACGCTGACTATCAAGCGTTTGAAGCCATTGTGGAGGAAACGCTCGAAAAACGGCCGATGCGCATCTGCAGCTTTTGCCCGGCGCCGAATCACGGGCACTTCGTCTTGTGGCCAGAGCACGACGGGGATCTGGCGGCCTTCATGCAATGTCGTACGATCACCCACGCACGACGATGGCATGAGCATCGATGTTGGGGTGGGCCAGGGGCAGGCCCTGTTTACGGTTTTCAGTACCGTACCAGTCGGCTGATTCGGGCTGTTGACGGAGTCACTGCGTTGTGATTTGGTAGGCCAACCGGGCCACCCACTCGCAAGCAGGCAGGCAGGTTC
Source organism: Pirellulaceae bacterium (assembly GCA_041744735.1). GTDB lineage: Bacteria > Planctomycetota > Planctomycetia > Pirellulales > Pirellulaceae > JBGTKH01. Next base: position 4,525 of record JBGTKH010000379.1, read on the forward strand.
CATTTATGGCTCGATGATGTTGCTCGAAGAGTTGGAACAGTCTCGCCACCGAACCGGCCGCAATTTCGCCTCTCGATTCTTTCCCGCGGAGAGCGAAATACAGCTCAACCCGGTGAAGAAAACTGATCGCGAGGTCTTCCGGCTGTTGGATGAGAAGCCGCAGATAGTCGCTGGAATCAGACTCAGGGGCGTAGAGCTTGAGCAACGCCGAGGTGTCCCAGTAGATTGCGTTGGCCATGAATCACAACCGTTCCTCGCGTAACTCGTCCCAGAATTCTTGCGACGTCGACTTGTGCGGACCAACACGCGCCGCCTCGGCAGCCGTTGACAGTTCGCTGGCCCATTCTGAGCGAGCGACGTCTTGCGTTTCTTTCGGAACGACACACGTTAGACGCGCCGCGGGCCGACCGCGAACGGTAATAACAATTTCCTCGCCTTCGGCGGCGCGTTGAACCAATTGGCTGAGGTTGCTCTTGGCTTCGCGTAGATTCGTAATCATGTAGTCACTGTAGTTAGGCGTGCATCACAAGACGCGCCTGACGCCGCTGGATGCGACGGCCTACTCGCCGGGCCGCACGATCGAGACGT
>JBGTKH010000380.1:0-14000 GCA_041744735.1 Pirellulaceae bacterium
AAACGGCGCGGGCCGACGTTCGACCGGCGGCGAGCCGTAGCTGTCAAATCCGCTGGGTGCGGTCGGCTGCGAATTGCCGGCGGGTGACGCTTGTCGCGCTGGAACGTCTTGAATGCTGCCGCACTGCGGACATTTTGCTTGACGCCCCGCCGCGCTCTCAGGCACCTTTAACATGCGGCCGCAATCCCGGCAAGCAAACTCAATTGCGCCGGCGGCGGAGGGACTAAAACCGAATGGGGAACTGCTCATGCTAGACCTGCAGAATTACAAATTACGAATTACAAATTACGAACGGATGGCGAATGATGGAATTGAATTACTCAATTTGAAAACGTTGTCAGTGACGGCAAACTCTGGTGTGGAGCACATGCTTACTCTGAATTCGTAATTTGCAATTCGTCATTTCTTGTCGCGGTGACTTACCCCGGAATCTCGCTTCACGTGCTGATGATAGTACGCTAATCGGCTGCGCGCGTAGGCCTGGTCGCCGGTGCGGGCGAGCAGTTCGCCGAGCGCGTGAATGTGTTTGGCGAAGTCCGATCGTCCTTCGGGCGGCAACTCGCGCGGGCGGCCAAAGATTGGGAACACGGCGAAGCAGAGCACGATCCCGGCAACGCTCACGTGCAACAGAATCACGTTCATCGGCCAGGTAGTAAACATGTCCAGCCAACTTGGAAACTTGTTGACGGGCTCGCGTTTTAGAATGGCTGGTCCGCCATCGCCGCTTTCCAAAAACACGACCTGCTGGCCCGGCTGGCCGCATTCTTCGATCAGCTTGCCGGCCAATTGACGATGTTGGTGGTTGACCAGCGGGACGTTCAACACAAACGAGCCGTTGGCCACAACGATGACCTCGCCGTTCCACCAAGCATCGTCCGTTACACGGCTGACCAATACGTCGCCGTCGGACTGCAACAGCGTTTCGACGTAAGGCAGCGCCTGTGTTTCACCTTTCGGCATGTCGGCTTCTTCGGGCACGTCCAATCGGCCTTCGATTTTGATCTCGACTTTCAACGCATCCAGTGGCGCGCCGGCGGCGCGCAGTTCATCGACCCATTTGCCTTGCAGAGTGCGCACATCGCGTGCGGGGCGATCACGGCGCATGGTGAACCAGCGGCAGTATTCTTCCTTAGGCATGTCCACACGTTCGGCCGCGTGATCGGCCTTCGCGCTGGCCAGACGGCGGGCGATCACTGAGGCTTGTTCCGCCGACGCGCCGGTCTGAACCTTTTCCCAGTATGTCGCCGCGGCGTCGTAATCGCGGCCGACGTAGATCAATTTGCGGCTGGAATTTTCGTGCAACCACTCTTCAAACCACGCGCGTTGCTCGGCGGTCGGCGGCTGGAAATCATCGGGAGTCCACACAATCACGTCGGCCTTTTTCAGTTTCGGAGAGAGCCGATGCCAGGTTGTCACGTTATGCCCCGCCTGCTCGAAGATACCCGCCAGCACCGCCGTGCCGTTGACACTGCTGCCTCCCAAAGTGCCGCGCCGTTTACCGTACGTAGAATCGACATCGCTGGGACCGCCGCAGCCGGCGAACGTGAATACTCCGAGTAAAAGCAGCAGGATTGACGATACGGAGCAAACTGAGTTTCGGTTTGAAAATGAGGACGAGGAATTCAAGCCGCTCACCACCGGGCTCGTCCCGGTGGAAGCGTGTTTAGTAACCCGCAACGTGAACTGCGGATTCAATTCTCGCCACCACGGAGCTTGCCTCCGTGGAGCGGTGTTTCCGCCGCGCGAAACAGCGCTCGACCGCGACAAGCCCGACCGTGGCGAAGAAGGGAACGAATTTGTCGCGCTCTGGTTTCCAAACATGATTCCACGGGGACGAGCCCCGTGGTGATCAAATGAAGCGGGTCGACTGTGATCATTCAGACTCGCGCGAGGTTTCATCCTGCTGCCCCCTGTTCCACGATCTGATGAAAGTCATCCAACCCGCGCCAGCATTGTTCGAACCGTTCGCGGTCCAGACGATGCTGGCCGAAGAATACGTCCTCGAAGGCGATCATCGTGGTTTCGACCAGCGGCATTAACGGGCCGCGCGAGCGGACTTCCCATAGATATTGCCGATTCGTCTTTCCTTTGGCTAGGCGAATCAAATGGTGTTTGTCCATCTCTACAAGTAAATAACTGTACAAGTAGATGACAGCTTCGCCGAAGTTGCCCGCTTCGTAATGCCGGCGCGCTTCGGCCAACAAATCGCTCTGTGGGCGTTTGACTTGGAAGGGAAGGTTCTCGATACGGTCGATGTCGCCGCGCGGATCCACCTCCTGCGTTGCGCCGGAAGAAACGGCGTCGCGCGATTCGCGTTTCAGAAAAGCCCACACAAGAAACCACACCAGCAGTGCAAAGAGAACGATCATCAGCAAGTAGAATATCGCCTGCAAGATGTTCCAGAACACCGAGCCGGATGTGTTCACGGTGGTGGGCGCGGTCGTCGTCGGCTGGCTTTCCCAGTCGGATGAACGGTTGACAGGATCGGAGGCATCGTCGGCAGCTCGCACGTTCAGCCGCCGCAGGTCGTCGGTCTCCGAATCGTACCAGGGGAATTTGGTCTTGCCTTGCAGGGATTCGCGCCCGGCGTCGACGGCCCGCTGACCACTTAATTCGTCGGCGCTGACTGACGGGACCGTTATTACCACCGAAAGCAGCACGAGCAACGCTGCCTTTGCCAATGACCCGATTGATGAAATCGTCCCCTGCTGGCAGGGGCCTTGCGTCATCGGCAATATGACGGTCAGTATTCGCATGGCGTATATGCCGATCGTATCCCAGTGCATCATGTCAGCTTACTCATCAGCCGATTCGCTTCGGCGCGCAGACGCAGTTCGACTTCCCAGCCTTCCTGCCGGATGCGCACGTCCAGGTAACTGAGGAACCGCACCACCGTAAAGTAAAGCGCCACAATCCACATGGACAGCGGCAGGAAAAACTGAACCATCAGCGGGCCTTGCAGCCAATAGTCGAACACCACGGCGGCCATGAACGTCACCACTCCGTACACAGCCACAACCAGACACAGGCCGACCATCATCGAGCAGAACCCGCGCACAAACAGATCGCCGCCGCTGGGTCCGTGCAAGAACGCACTGCGGCGGCCGATGGTCATGGTCGTGCGGTCGGCGGCCCGCAGCGGGTTTCGTTCCAGCAGAATGATCTCGTTCATAAACGGCCGAATCGATCGCAGAATGGCGGCGTACAAGGCCAAACCCGGTAGCAGCAACACTTCGACAAACAGCGTCGAGTCCGAATAGTCGTGGATCACCAGCGCCAACAGACAGGCGGGCGCGATCCCGCGGACGATCAACTGGCACCACAAGATGCGGGGCGAAAGTTTGGCCACGTCTTTGACCACCTGCCAGATTCTGGGGCGTTCTAGGAACACGGATTGACCCAAATACGACGTCGCGAATAACGACGCCAGCGGAGCCTCGATAAAAACCAGCAGCGTCATCGTCCAGACGTAGCGGAATGGAAAAGTTTCGTCGTAATTTACATCCGCGATCCAGCCGATCAGCAACTGATTCAGCACCATCAGCGGAGCCATGCCCAACAGGAACGCCAACGACAGCGGCCCGATGTACGCGTGCAGCACGTGTAGCGACAGGTCAAGCACCTCGAGCATGCCGCGTTCGCGAACGCCGATGCGTGTCTTATCGAGCTGCACTGATCGGCCTCCAGGGGAATCCTAGAATCACGAAATAGAACATCAGCAGGCCGCTGGACATGACTGCCACACCTTGCTTCAGCAAGTCCGGCGCACCGGTTGGCGATAAGAAGCCTTCGATCAGCGCCGCCAGAAAGAACATCACCATCGCCGATCCCATGATCGGCAGCGCGTACTCCGCCGTTTTGCGCAACGAACCCTCGCGCGTGAAACCGCCGGTTGAGATCCACGACATGCCTAGCCGCAAACCCGACCCCGCCGACAACACGATGGCCGTCAACTCAAATGGTCCGTGGGCCGTGACGAATTGAAAAAAATGTTTTCCGGCGCCGCCGTCATACACCTCGGGCCGAGCCATGTATCCAAACGCGGCACCCAACAGTCCCGCGTTGAAGATCGTCGTTAGTAAACCGGGGATCACCAGTAGTCCGGTCGCGAAACACGTCAAGCCGATGCCCGTGTTGTGCTGAATATAAAACGCCGCCATGAAGAAGTTCTCTTCGGGGTTGCGGCCCTCGATGGGGTTTCTGAAATTCTCTTCCAATTCCGTAATGCCGTCGGTGGACAGCACATGCTCGGCGTACTCCGGCCATAATGCCTGGGAGTAGGCCAAGATCGCCGACAAGATGAAGATTCCCCAAAACAGACAAAACGCGAGTTGCACGCAGCGGTCGTTGAACACGCGCTGCGGCACGTCGACCAGCAACACGCGGCCCCATTCGCCGATGTCGAACGTGCGGCTGCGGAAGAGTTGGTTGTGCGCGCGGCCGACTAATCGATGCAAATACTGCACCGTGTTGGGCGGCAACTGATATGCGTCGGCCAGCGCCAGATCAGCGCACGCGGCGCGGTACAGCGCGGCGAACTTGGAGACGGTCGCAGCACCCATGTCGCGTTTGCGGCGCGTCTGCATCTCCTGACACAAGCGTTCCAGCTCGTGCCAGTTGCGGCGGCGGCGTTCCAGTAGTTCAGCAACTTTCACCAGCGTGCTCCCCCGGTCTTGATCTCAATATCCTCAAGCCTCATGCCGGACATCTGCTCCTGAGGCAGCGGCGGCGCCGTGAAATTCGGAAACGGTTCGCTGGCCGGCGCGGGATGGGTGCCGAAAGGCGACGACGGCGCGTTCCACTGGTCGTCCGTGGCGCGATCGGCAATGAACGCGCGATAGTACAACGCGCACAGCAGCAGATCGTGACTCGTATCGGCCGGCAAGCCAAACTCGCGCAACAGTGGCTCGCCTAAATGCCGCGCGATTTCACGTCGGCGCGGGAGAGAGAAGAACCGACGGCGTTCCACGTAGGTCGCCAAGGTGCGTGCCAAGCTGCGGCTGATCTGATAATTCACCGGCAAATACTCCGACAATTGTGCGGCCCGCGGATCATCCAAGCGTGCAACTCCCATCAGCCAACTTTTCTCCTCAATGACCACCATCGTGCTGCAGACAATGTCTCCCAAACGTTGAAACCGCCGGTTCATCGTCATCGTCACCAAACCAATCATTAACGTGGGAATCAGCATCAGTCGGATCGGCTCCTCCAGCGGTTCTCCGAACGCGTCGCCAAATAGCGGCAAAGCCATGGGCGGCATGAAATCCACCAGCCGCAGCAGATTCCGCATCACCGCTTGCAGTCCGTTGATCGGTTGTCCGCTGACACTCAGAACGCGAATTCCCATCACCCACTTACCGGGCGTTTGGCCGTTCATGTACGTTTCAAACAAGCCGCCATAAAACCATTGCAGCACGAACCAGGCCAAGAATATGGTGGCCATCAGCGCGACGCCCATGCTCACGCCCGCGAACGCCGACAACGACGCGATCATCGTAACCACGAACACCAGCGCTCCAAAAATGGCGGCCCGAATGGCAAAGTCAATCAGATAGGCCGGCAAGCGTCGAAACGGGCCCGCGACCTGATATTGGAACGCGATGTTCTCGGGCGTCACGACCTCGACCGTCGCGTCGATTTGATATTCTTCGCTGGACATGAAGTTCGGCGTCCATCCCTTAGCGGGGTCGTTGATTTGCTGACGAAGTACAATTATTCGCCAAGTCGCGCCGCTCCGCAAGCACATGTAGCCCGGTCTCTCCGAGACCGGAAATCGCGAGCTGTAGGTCGGGTCCATTGACCCGACCGATCCGCCCGGAGAACAACGAGTCTCGGATCGGAAAGACTCGCCAACATAAATCAAGCCACTACTCTTGCCTGGGCCGGCAACTTACGTACAAATGGGACCATCACGAGCGGCGCGACGGCTTCCGAACCTCCGGCATCAGGAATTGTACAGCATGAAACTCAACGGAAAGACAGCGTTGATCACTGGCGGCGGATCGGGGATCGGTTTGGGAATTGCAGGAGCCTTGGCGGCGGAAGGGTGCCGCGTGGCCATCGCGGGACGCCGCGAGGAACTAGTGCGACAAGCGGCGGAAGCGTGGAAAGGCGATCCACCGATTCTGTTTCACGCCGTGGACGTAGCGGACCGCGACAGCGTCAACACGCTCTTTCAATGGGCGTCCAAGCAACTTGGGCCGATCGACATCCTGGTAAACTCGGCGGGATTGAACATCAAAAACCGCTCGATGGCCGACATGCAGCCCGAACAATGGGATCAAGTGATGGCCGTGAATGCCACCGGTGCCTACAACTGCATGTACGCCGTGCTGCCGCAGATGCGCGAGCGACGCGACGGGCTGATCATCAACATTTCGTCGATCTCCGGCCTGCGAGCCTCGGCGCTGGGCGGCGTGGCCTATTGTGCGTCGAAGTTCGCCATGGCCGCGCTCGGCACCGCCGTGGCCAACGAAGACAACAAGCACGGCGTCCGCATCACGACGATCTACCCCGGCGAAGTGAACACGCCGATTCTCGAAAACCGCCCCAAACCGGTCAGCGACGAACACAAGGCGGCGATCCTCCAGCCCGATGATTTCGGTGCCATCGTCGTCGCCATCGCCACGCTGCCACCACGTGCCCACGTGCCGGAACTCGTTATCAAACCGACGTGGCAGGAGTTTGTGTAAATAAAAGGCTGGTGTTCCATCAAAGATGGATTTGAGGTTTCCAGATTTCGTGGCGTAAGCTTCCAGCTTGCGATTGCAAAGCGAATCAACGGCAAGCAGGATGCTTACCCCACTTGTCTTGTTTGACGGGGCATTAGGTCATTTTTCCAATGATCCAATCGCCCAGCGACGGCCACAGTTGGGAAATCGCCAGCAGCAGTTTGGCTTTGGCCGGCACCACGAGTTCCGGGCGGCGGCGCTCGCAGGCGCGGAGGATTTGGCCAGCCAGCTTGTCGACCGGGATGCCTTTCAGCTTCACACCTCCGCCCGGCTGGCGTGCGGAGTCGGGTAGGTCGCGAGATTGTTGGTCGTACCGCTGCCCTGCGTCTTCGCGGGCGATGGGGCCGGGGCAAACCAGCAGCACATGCACACCCTGCGGTCCCAATTCATAACGCAGTTGCTGTGAGAACGCGGCCACGGGAAACTTGCTGGCCGCGTACGCTCCCAAGTAACGCGAAACGGTCTTGGACGCCAGCGAGCCGATGTTCACCAAATGGCCCTTCGAGCGAATCAAGTGCGACGCGGCGGCTTGCGTACAGCGGACCTGTGAAAGAAAGTTCAATTCCCACAATTCGCGAAACTCATCCGGCGAAGTCGCCAGCGCTTCGCCGCGTGTCGACCGGCCCGCGTTATTCACCAGCACGTCCAGCCGCCCGAACTCGTCGTTGACCCGCGCAAAAAGCGATTCGACTTGTTGCTGTTGTGTGACGTCGGCAGCCATCGCTGTTACCGAACAACCGGCGGTACTCATTTGCTGCGAGACTGTTTCGAGCTTCTGCGCATCTCGCGCCGCAATGACAACCTTGGCGCCGCGTGTCGCGAATGCAGAAGCGATCGCGCGCCCCAATCCCGCGGAACCGCCCGTCACCAGCACAACCTTATCTCGCCAGTAGTCCATCTCGAAGCAACTTCGGCCACTCAGCCGACAAGCGGCAAGGCAACGTCGGACATCCAGAATCGCTTCAGGTCTCTGACCAGCGTGAGAAATTTGGCGATGTCCACCGGCTTGGTCATGTAGCCGTCGACATTTAGCAGTTGGCTCCTAAGCCGATCCTCATGGTCTTGGGATGCGGTCAGGATCACGACGGGAATGCTGGACATGTCTAAATCCGCTTTGACCTCGATCAGCACGTCGCGGCCGTCCTTCAGCGGCAATTCCAGGTCAAGCAGAATCAAGTCCGGCCGCGGCGCACGGGCGAAGCGACCCTGCTGATTGAGAAACTCCATTGCCTCGATGCCGTTGCGGACTAGCGTCAAGCGATGTTTCACGCGCCCGATTTTCAACGCCTCGATGGCCAGCCGCGCATCGGCCAGATTGTCCTCGATCAACAGGATTTCCATCGGTCGGCCACCGGTGTCTGTGCTCATTGTCAGCTCTCGCTGATAGAGGAGAGGAATAGTCAACAGCAGAAGCAAACAGGCCCCTAATCACCCACGCCGATATCGTCGTCAAGCGCCTGAAGAATCATTTCGTTTTCGCGCGCGTCGTGATCCTGAAATCGGCGATAGAATGCGTTGAATCTTTCAGCCAGCCGCCGCACCGCAATCGGCGGCGTCTCGCCATATTGCAGCCGTTCGGCATCTTCGACCAAATCACAGGCTTCGACAAACAGGCCGCCATGTTCGGCCCGCAGTTCATTGGCTTGCCGAGTCAGCCGTGGAGCCACGGACACCGCATCCTCGAAATAGCCGAACGCCTCTTCCAGTGAAAAGTGCATGGCCAAACGGTCCCGCAGGCCCTGTACCAATTCCGCCAACTGCCGAGGCGGCGCATGCACGCGGTCGGGCCGCGAAAACAGCGTCGCCGCGCGTTGCAGCAACTCGTGAAGTTCGCGGTTGTCTTCCTTAATCTCCATCAGGAAGGCCGCGTTGACCGTAAGTGTACCTGTGGCTGTTGCCATCATGTTGCTCCTTCATGGCCTCCAATCTCGGCGATGCGGTGCCCCGAGTTGGGGCGAAGCTGCTGCGACACGAACCTGCCGCAGCAGCCCATAAATTATAGTCCCCTTGCGTTGCCGACGAATCCAGAGAGGTGTACCGCGCGATTGCCGGCGAACACGATCAGTGGAATCATCTTAGCAAAAGGTTTTCACAACGTCAAAGAATTGTGACGGATTTTTGTCATGAGCAGGGGAGAGCCGGTCGGACGACACGCATTCAAAGGGAATTCACGGGCCGTACGCACCGGCCCGCCAGGGGCGTATCGGCTTCGCCTGGCTCGCGCCGATTGCGACTTCGGTTGCCGATGTCTGTTCATCATTTTGCCCCTCCATGATTCTGCTGCCTCCATCTTGCTGCCGAATCACCGTGAACTCCGTCACCTCCCAAGAGACTTCCATGTCCGTGCCCCATTGAATGCGGTGATAGCTCTGAGGATAACCGTACTCGGGATCAAATTGGCCGAACAAAGTCAGCCGCGGCGTATCGGGATCAGCGTTGCCGGATGCGACCCTCTGCACGTTTTCTACGTCGCGGCGCATGGTGGCAAACATGCCGGGCACGCTCCAGGTGTCGAACGTGCGGCGCTGAGTTAGCGGCGATCCATTGCGCGCGGCCGACAATACTTCACCTTGTCGTACTTCGACGCGATAGGTGGCCGGCTGCGGGCCCGAGACTTTCACTTCCAAGTTGTAATCGGCCGGCCCGTGTTGCCGCCAACGCTGCTGAGCCTGTTCGAACGCTTCGTCCGTAATCGTCGGCCATCGGTTTGAGCGGACCACGGCCACCACGATCAGCACGCCGGCAACTCCCACGATCGTTCCCAGAAACGCCGCCAACAGCAACGACAACCTGCGCAGCGTCTTTCGCGCGCGGCCGGCGTCGGAAGAAGTGGCGTGCGGTTCGTCCATCCGTGTACTGGCGATTGGGTCAGGTGCGGAAAGTCGCGGCTCTTGCTATAACAACAGCGTCGATAATCGTCGGGTGGGCACGTTTCCAACGTGCCTTAGGCGGTGAAGATCCGAACGTCGGCAGATTCTTAATCCGCGTAACAATTGTCGTCCACCAACATCTTCCCGTCAACGCACAAGACTATGTCCCACACCGAACCCTTTCAGCACCGCACGCGCACCAAGACCGTGGCCACTGTCGGCCCGGCGTGCCGCCATCCCGAAATGCTCGCCGCTTTGATTCAGGCGGGCGTCGACGTGTTCCGCGTCAACATGGCTCACGGCAGCCGATCCGAACACGAACAGGTCGTAGCCGCCGTCCGCCAAGCCAGCGCCGACGCCGGCCGCCCGATCGCGATCCTCGTCGATTTGGCCGGTCCGAAGATTCGCTTGGGCGAGTTGTTTCAAGACCCGACGGAGTGCGCCGTCGGCGCTGAATATGTCTTTGTACGAGGCACGAAAGCGTCGCATGCTCACGAACTGGTCAGTAACTACGAACGGCTGATCGACGAACTTTCGCCCGACAACGCCGTAATGCTGGCCGACGGCACGGTCAGCATGACGGTGCTCGACAAACAGTTGGATTCGGTGCGTTGCTGCGTAACCGGCGGCGGCACGATCCGCAGCCGGCAAGGCATCAACCTGCCCGGCGCCAAATTGAGCGTTCCGGCAATGAGCGACGACGACTTGGACAACGCCGTGTGGGCCGCGACCAGCGAGATCGATTTTGTCAGCCTCAGCTTCGTCCGCACGCCCACCGAGATTCGGCAGTTGAAAGAACTGTTGCGTTCGCACGGCTCGCGGGCGTTGGTGATCGCCAAGATCGAGAAGCGCGAGGCGTTGGAGAACTTGGAAGAGATCGTCGCGGCCACCGACGCCGTGATGGTGGCCCGCGGCGATTTGGGAGTCGAGATCGACGTCTCGCAAACGCCCGTCATGCAGAAGCGCATCATCGCCACGTGCACGCGGTTGCGGCGGCCCGTGATCGTGGCCACGCAGATGCTCGACAGCATGCATCACTCGCGCCGCCCCACGCGGGCCGAAGTCAGTGACGTGGCTAACGCGATATTGGACGGCGCCGATGCCTGTATGCTTTCCGGTGAAACAGCCATCGGCCAGTACCCGCGCGAAGCGGTCGAGATGATGAATCGCATCATGCGCTCGACCGAACAGGAGTTGCAGGACACGGCGACCTCTGCCGCTTCCCCAGCGCCGGCCAGAGACGTGCATCCGATCACGTTGGCCGTTACCTACGGCGCCGCGCAGATCGCCGAACATCTGGATGCCAAGCTGGTGGTCATCTCCACGCGCAGCGGCGCCACCGCGCGGGTCAAAGCCAAACAGCGCGACTTCATTCCCACGATCGGCGTCAGCGACAGCGAAGCCACTCTACGGCAAATGTGTTTGTACTGGGGCATCACGCCGCTGCCCGGCGCCCCGGTGCACGACGGCCCACAACTGCGCCAGTTCATCGACGACTGGGGCCGCGCCGACGGCTGCATCACCCGCGGCGACTGCGTCGTCTTCGTCACCGGCTCCGAATTCGTCCCCAAAGCGCACAATCTGGTCATCGTGCATGAGGTGGAGTGACGGGATTTTGGTTTGTCGCGATTCGCTCTTCTCGATTCGAAAGGCCGTTTTCTTTGTGGAGCGAAGAAGATAAACTTCGCAAATGGCTCATGGAAACTTCCTAGAATCGCGTTTTACTTCATATTCCCATTGTAACCGTCCGTCCAAGAAATCTCTTGCTTCGCGTGGCGTGGATTCAAACAGCTCGTCCTTGTTTCAAATCAACTCGCGAATCGGTTCGCCCGTGGGGAGGATCGGGAAGGGGCGGTTGGATTGGTCGTGGTAGAGGTGCGCGGGGTTGATGCCGAAGCGGTGGTAGATGGTGGCCAGCCGGCAGTTGCTGTCCAGCACGCGCTCGATGGGCTCTTCGGCTTTCGAACTGGTGGAGCCGATCACTTGGCCCATCTTTAGACCGCCGCCGGAGAGGAAGACGCTCATGGCCCGCGACCAGTGATCGCGGCCCGGGCGGCCGCTGGAGTCTTGGTTTCGAATCAGCGGCGTGCGGCCGAACTCGCCGCAGAAAATCACGAGCACGTGTCCTAGCGGGTTGCGATAGATCATCTCTTGGTTGCGCCTGCCAAATCGGGATTTTTTTTCGCGCGCCGCTGCGCGGCGCAGGGGATAAGGGGAAAAGTGGAAAAGCAGCAAAGCAGTCAGGCTACCAAGTTCTAAGTTCTCGCCACACGAAAACCGACGTAGTAGAAGCGGTTCACGGGAAGGTCGGTGACGCGGAACGCGGACCGGCAGAGCCGCGGGCTGAGGACCCACGAGCCGCCACGCAACACGCGGCCCACTCCGGATTCGGGACCGGTTGGATCCGTTTGGCGATTGGACGTATACGGGCCGAACCAATCCTGGCACCACTCCCAGACGTTGCCGTGCACGTCGTGCAGGCCCCAAGGATTCGCCGGTTTCTCTCCCACAGGATGCGTCGTGCCAGCGGAATTGGAGCTGTACCACGCGAACTCAGCCAGCGGCTTCTCGTCCTCGCCGAACCACCAGCGTGTCGTCGTACCGGCGCGGCAGGCGAATTCCCACTCGGCCTCGGTCGGCAAGCGATAGCCATTGCCTCCGGCGATTTGCACCCGCTCGCCTTCGGCCGCGTAGAACGGCGTCAGTTGCTCGCGCTCGCTCAGGCGATTACAAAATGCGACTGCGTCAAACCACGTTACCGTCTCCACCGGCCGACGCCCGTCGCCAGTGAAATGGCTGGGATTGTTGCCGACCACCTGTTGGTACTCGTCTTGCGTCACCGGATAGACGCCCAAGTAAAAACCCTTCGTCAATTCCACTTCGCGCTGCGGACCTTCGTCGTCACAACGTTTCGGCTCATTCTCCGGCGAACCCATCATAAACCGTCCCGCCGGAATCGCGGCCAGCTTCATGCCGAGGCTGTTGGTGATGATGTTTCCGGGCGTCGTGACCCGATCACGCTGGGAGCGATCCACGGGCGGCGTCACAGGCGGCCGCTGTAGCACGGGTGCCGACAATGTCTGTTCGAGCCGCTGCACCAGCGAGTCGAGTTGGTGAGAAAACATCGGGCCGGGGCGGACTTCAAAGGCGTTGCGTCGTGCCAGGCGGCGCAGGCACTCGGGCAGTTGATCGGCCCGCGGCAGTGCAGCGCCTTCGACCAATACGGGTACCACGGGTATGTTTCGCTCGAGCGCCGCGGAAATCTCGATCCGCACGAAGTCGTCGTCCAGGTCTAACCGCCGCCGGCCCTGTTCGTCCGCGATGTTCAGCCACTGTCGGCCGATGACCGCCACCAGCACGTCGCAGGCTTGAACCTGTTCGGTCAGGAACAGATGAAAATCGATGCCCAGCGGAATCGAAGCGACGTCGAAGAAGACTTGATCCGCGCCGAATCGCTGGATCAGCCGTTCGCAAATGACGTGCGCAGCCGTGGCCTCGTCGAGACGCCGATACGAAATGAAAAACTTACGCTGGCCCATGTCCGCTCCGCTAAATCAAAACGAATCACGTCAGATCGAAAAACGGAACTCGGCCGGACGTTCGATCCTTGCGGCCTACCAGCCCGGCCGAGTTCCTTGGCGATTTGGCCCGGCTACAAGTATGACAGCCGAACACAGGACGCGGGACTGAACTTTGCACCTGGCGCACTCCCGGCGGGATTCCTTGTGGGCCGCCCGGCGGTTCCGGCGCTGCGGACTCGGTGGCCCGCTGCAAAGTGCTCGCCACACGAAAACCGATGTTGTTGTTGCGGTTCTCGGGTTGGTTGTTGTTGCGGATCGCGGACCGGCAGTTCTGCGGGTTGTTGTTCCACGAGCCGCCACGCAACACGCGGCCTTAACGGCCCTCGCCCTTACGGAAAGCGATTGTAGCAAACAAGGCCTCACGCCACACCGCGCCGGAGCCCTGACGCGCGTGGCCCAGCCAACTGACCAGCCGGGTGCGGATTTCATCGGACGACAACTGCCCGGCCGCATATTCGTCCTGCATGCGACTCACGCGCCGTCGAAAGCGGCGCACATTTTCCTTGGTCACCACGCGCCGCCAGGGAAATACGCGGTAGCCCAGAAATCGCACGCCGGCGGCCACGGGAAATACTTCCGACTTGCGCGGATGCAATCGCAATCGCAACCCCGCGAGGAAGCCGCGGATTTCATCTCGCCAACGAACCAGGCGCCGTTTGTCGTCGTCGAATACCAGCAGGTCATCGACATAGCGCACGTAGCCGCCGGCCCGAAATTGTTCGCGCACAAAATGATCCAGCGGGTTCAGGTACACGTTGGCAAAGAACTGGCTGGTCTGGTTGCCGATCGGCAAACCGCGAGGCCGTTCGGACGGCGTG
>JBGTKH010000381.1:0-6011 GCA_041744735.1 Pirellulaceae bacterium
CAATCGACTGCTGTTTGCAAGAGATGCGATCCGTGCGTTGAACGAGCTGCATCAGGAGGGTGCCCCGGATGAGCCGCTGGTGCATCGCAACCTCACACCGCAAACAATCCTCGTTCGGCATGACAACTCGCCAATCTTCACAGGGTTTGACCGCACCAAAATTCCGTCCGACGTGAGTGTCGCTTCGAGCAGTATTCCTGCCAGCCACTCTCCACAATCGATATCACCCGAAGTCCAGTTGCAGGGGCTGGCTGCTGCCGACCAGCGTTCGGACGTGTATTCGCTCTGCGCGTGCCTGACCGGTCTGTTCGCTGGGTTGAATGACGGCGTGAGTAGCGGAACGATCGAAATTCTCGCCGCAGGACAAGCGGAGGCACCCAAACAACGATGTACTCTTGCGGAGCTTGATCGGTCACTGTCGGAATTGCTGGGCGACTCGGTTCCACTGCCGCCCGCGCCTCCGGCGCGTTTCTGGACGGAAGATCAGACGATCCGCTTTCACGGCGGTGACTACCGGATCGTCGTCTGCCTAGGTTCCGGTCGGGTTGGAACCACGTTCAAGGTCGTGGAGGTGGATCGATCGACGGGCGAAGAACTGG
This sequence comes from Pirellulaceae bacterium, assembly GCA_041744735.1. Taxonomy (GTDB): domain Bacteria; phylum Planctomycetota; class Planctomycetia; order Pirellulales; family Pirellulaceae; genus JBGTKH01. Next base: position 600 of record JBGTKH010000381.1, read on the forward strand.
GAACGTACGTCGCGAAGGTGGCCCACGAACCCGAAACGGGACAACGGGTGCTGAAAGCTTACGGTCTCGCGCGTTCCCACCTCGGTCGGCACGAATCGCTGTCACCAATTCACGAGTTTGCGCGCCAGTGGCAGGAGAACGATTTTATCGCTTTGTTGGGCTGGATTGAGGGAACGCCGTTGAATGAGTTCACGGGTCTGTTCCCACTTGTCGCGGAGGATCAGGATGAACCATCGGCCGAGATCGCTACTCGGCTATGTCGTCTAAGACTCGACGAATCGATCATTTATGTACTCAATGCAATCGTTGAGTGTTTCCTGGGGAGTTTGCACGCGTAATGCGGCGATCAGGAACAAGACGGCGAGCACGAATACGAGGAGTTTGCACATGGACTTGAACATTGTTATCGCTCACGAAAAACAGGGAAGTCGCCGACGATTAGGGAATTGATTCCTCACGAAGAACGCGAAATCCGATGGATGACACGGCTTCGTTCATGGGTTGCCACGCCCGATGGGCACAGCGGCAATCGAGATAGTTCGTGGAACTGAACGCGCCGCCGCGTATTGGACGGTGCAACGGGCTGGGCGCGTCGTCGAGTTCAACGGCATCGCGAGGAAGGTCACACCATTCCCAAACGTTTCCATGCATGTCGTAAAGCCCCAATGCGTTTGGCTCGAAGCTGGCAACGCCTTTCGGGGCAATCGAATTGACGTTGAAACTTGCCATTGCGCCGCGCTCAAGCCGACCTGGGTCGCCAACACCGAATGAGGCAACTGCTTCATCGAGGGTGGTGCGTCCGGTCCAAACCCCGAACATGCGCTCGGTTCCGGCTCGGCAAGCGTATTCCCATTCGGCCTCGGTCGGCAATCGATACGTCAGCCCATATTTGATGGTTAATAGATTGCAAAAATTCACGGCTTCGTACCACGTGACGCCGGTTATCGGCAGGCCGTTTTCACTTGCAGAAATTGAGCGGCCAGGTTCCACGATCGTCCAATACTGCTCCTGAGTGACTTCCGTTGCGGAAATCGCAAACGACGGCAGAACAACTTCACACGGATTCTCCGCAGCACTTTTGCGGCCCGGCTCGTCGGGTGGTGAACCAATGACGCAGCGGCCGCCGTGAATCAGCACAAACTGGATCCCCGAAGGATCGGGCATCCGGTCCGTGCTTTCACGCGCCCCGTCGGACCAAGGTCGAGCGTGGCTTCCACTCGGCGATGGATATTCACGTGCAGAATACGACGTGTCGGTTGTATTCGTCGAGCAGCCGGTTACAGCAGCAAGCACCAGAACCGCGAGGCTGCCGGATGCGGTTCTCCACGTTACGGCCATTGCGTCAACTCCCGTGGCAAGTCGTAAGAAGGCTCGACGGTCCACGACTACGAACCGTCCTTGACGATTGGCGTCTGCATTCCCAGCAATTCCATTGGCAACGGGACAACGATTCTGAATCCCACGGTTTCGTGGCCGTTGTCGCCCGGCTTGTACCGACGCGTCGCCGCTTCGCAATTTGCTGGCGGATCCCGGAAGTTGCCGCCTCGCACAACACGAAGTTCCCCTTCGACGGCCGCCGCACCGGCGCTCGCATCGTAAACGCGATGCGGCGATTCATCGGCTGCGAGTTTAGCCACGACCTTTTGATAAGCCTCAGGATCCCAGACGTCCTGGCACCATTCCTGAACGTTGCCCGACATATCCATGGCTCCACACCAACTTGTATCCTTCGGGCTGCCGCCGACCGGCGACGGCGCGGACGAATGGTCGCGGTTGTTGAAATCCGAACCGTCCAATCGCGCAAACGGCAAGCTTGCCGGACCACGCGCGGCATATTCCCACTCAACTTCGGTCGGCAATCGAACCGGGACGCCGGTTCCCGCCTCCAGCCATCGACAGAACGCCATCGCATCGTTACACGTGACGCCAGAGACCGGCCGTTGCTCGGCGGATTCCTCGGTGGTCACAGGCATTTCTCTGTCAGGCCGAGTCGGATCGGTGCCCGTTGCCTTGTCAGCCCGGCTGGGTCGAAAAAAGCTGAAGTCCGCTGCGGTAATTTCATGCACGCCGATGAAGTACCCGGTTTCGACGCGGACTTTGTGCTGTGGTACGCTCCAGTCATGGTGCATCCCGCCCGATTGCAGATTGGCCAGCCGGCGCTCGTCATCCGTTCGCCCCATTTCGAAGATTCCCGGTGGCACATACGCCAGCACGATTCGACTTGGATGCTCACGCGGGCCAATTTTCAGTTCGAGGCGGCCTTTGGCCATAGCCAGCGTCAGTACGCGGCGAATTTCCTCTTGTCGTTCCGCGTTCTCGTGTTCCTTTTTTAGATTCTCCAATTCAGTTTTGAGCCGCTCGATCATCTGGAGCATCGCGTCAATTCGCCGTCCTGGGTTGTCGTCATCCGCCGCTGGAATCTTTTTCATTGCTGCCGGTTGCACCAGGAACATGTCCGCTTTCGCGTCCAGACGATCAGCGCGGCCGTGGCTCGGTGGAACCGAGTTTGGTTCCGCGGAAATCTGCCAATCTGTTGGGAATCGGTTTTCCGTGTCAGAGCCCCGCGGCCGATCTTCGCTGAAGCTTTCTTTGGACGGCCGTCCCGCGCGCACGTCGAAGTCGGGCCGGGAGACACTTCGGGCCAGCATGATGCCGAAGACCAGCATCAGGCCGCCCAGAATAACGCCAGCGATCAACATCTCGGCGTGGCCCAGAGCGTCTGGGCGATCGTCTTGGTTCTGCCTTGATTCGTTCATGTTTTCACCTTGTATCGCGAAATGAATGTTCATTGAAGTTTGCCGCTCATAATGGCGTCCACCGGATCGAGCCGGTTCGCCGCGTGCCACGCATGGAAGATGACGCCAAATACACAGCACGTCAGGGCGCCCAACAACACGATTCCCAAGTCAATTGGTTCCAGGCGACATTCCGCCTTCGACACCGCCGGGATCAAATTCGCAAGAGCGACGCCGACGCCGGCCCCGACCAGCCATCCTGTCACGCCGACAATCAACGCCCGGACAAAAACGAAGCAGAACACGCCCGTGGGCGGCATCCCCATGATCCGCATGATGCCGATGCTCCCGTGTTTGCGTCGCGTACCTTCCATGAATACGACCGATACCGTGATCGCGCCGAAACTGAAGACAACGGCCTGAAGCACCCAGACAAGCAAGTCCAACGTTCCCGCGTAGCCCTGCATCTCACGCACGCGCGTCTTTGACGAAACAGTGCTATAGCCAATTTCGCGCAACGCTTCGTCCAGCACCGGCACGTCGTCGAGTGTTGCGGCGTAAATGCGCGCTTCGTAGTAGCGGTTGGGAATAGGTGCTGGAACAAACTGGTTGAGTTGCGCGTCGTAAGCGAGATTTCCTTGTTCAAACTGCCGCAGGTACGCAACCAAATCTGCGGGCACGATCGCCAGTGGAATGTCCCGTCGCGACAGGTACTGTTCATCTAGTTGCACAAGCAGTTGCCGGACCTGACAACGATTCCATCCATCCACCATCCGCTGCGCCGTCGCGTCCGCATCAACTGCCCGCAACGCCAACGCCTCAAGCAGAATCCGGATCAACTCGGCGAGCTTCTCCACACCGGCATCGCCCCAACCCAAGGCAATTGGCTGCGTCAGATTGAAATCGTCCGGCAAGGACGTAACGTCTAGCGTCGCATCGACGCCAACCGGCAACTCCAAAGTAACCCGCTGCCGTTTGGCGCCGGCGTCCGGCGTAAGTTCCTCTTGCGGCCTTGACGGATACGGCAGCAATACGCGCATCACTCCTTCACCTGGCTCCAATCGACCACGCGTGTCGATGAAATGGCCGCGAAGCCATCGAAGCGAACCAGTTACGCCAATGACGTCGTGCGGTTGACCGTTGATGTTCAGCGGCATGGGCCGAGACCAAGGATAGAAAATGTCGTCGGCGTTGGTGATCGGCTCCAATTCCGCGGGCTCCAAATCCAAGCCGATTTTCAGTTTGTCGCTGCCTCGGTCCGCGGTGACCCAGTAGATGTTCAGCGCGTTCGGCTTAAGGAGACCGTAAAGGGTTCTCCACTCGCCAGTTTCTGCCACTTCCACGTCTTCGACCGGTTGGGCTCGTAGGCCGCGGAGATGTAGACGCTGAAGATCCAGTTCGTCGTACGGCAACTTGCAGAACGCGAGATATCCCTCATGCAACGCCTTCGGCGGATCACGTCGTCCTGGCCAGCCGAGTTCCGGCACGGATCGGCCCTGATTGAAATCTTCAATCCAGTCTAAGAGTTGCCGGTCGAGATAAGCGATTGAAACGTTTTCACTGCCGGTGTCGAGCACGCCCTTAACGGCCACATCAATCGTCTGCTTGACATTTCCGGATTCTTCCAGACGACTAACTTCTAGCACCACGACGCTTCCGCGTTCGCGACCCTTCAGCCCCAACTTCCGCGCGATGCTATTCGACAGGACAATTCCTTGACCTTTGTCGTCGCCCAACACATCCAGCTTGTAGAATTCCAGAAACGGGTCGCCCCGCTTCGTGCATTGCAACGTGACACTGTCCACGCGCGCGCCACCCCGAGTGTACAGCGTTGCAATTTTCGTAATTCCAGGAATCACCAGCGAGGCGCCGGGCAGCGACTTTTCCAAGTCGGCTTCTTTCTTCTCGTCCAGAGCGAGATCGGCACTGGTGGCCCATACTTTCACTTCTCGCGCGGTGGGGCTTTTCGAAATGTCGGCACGCAGCCGCTCCACCAGTCCTCGCTTGAGTCCAATCAGAAGCAAAATCGACAGGCAAATACCCGATACGATCACGGCGTTGGACGCCAACGTCCCCCGCGATCCAAACGTGTCTCGCCAGGCGGTTGCGATGTAATAGCGCAGTTTCATTGGATGATCTCCTGTTTGCTGAAAGGTTGGACGGTGGAATAAATCGGAGTGTCGAGCGGTTGCCACAGCGCGTCCGTCTCAACCCAGGTCGTCCCTCCATTCTGCCCGTTGGATCCGGTGAGTTTGCGCTCGAACCGCGCGATCGTACCCCAGCCGTCGTGCGCCCGCCTGGCAAACGGAACCGCTCCGTCCCATTGGCCAATCGGGGCGTGCATACGCACGATGAACTCGCTATACTCCCGCGCGATTTCCTCGTCGTGCGTGATCATGATGATTGTGGACTCCTCGTCATCGGCCGATCGTGCGACCAGGTCGAGCGCGTGGCGCGCGTTCTGCGGATCGAGGTTGCTCGTCGGCTCGTCGATGAACGCGATCGGCGGCTGGTGGACGACGGCGCGGGCCAGCGCCACGCGCTGGTATTGGCCGCCGGAAAGCTCGCACGCGCGGCGGCTCTGCAGCGACTTTCGCTCGTCTTGCAAAAGATGGTCCAAGACCACCTCCACACGTTCGGCGATCCGGTCACTATCCCAGCCGTTCAGATAGAGCGG
>JBGTKH010000382.1:0-7117 GCA_041744735.1 Pirellulaceae bacterium
GGGGCTGAGTCCGCGAAGCCCCAGGTGGTAAGCGCGCTGGGGCTTCGCGGACTCAGCCCCAGCCACCCAGCCGGATTCAGGACGATCACTACTGACTCTTGGACAAAAACTCCTAAAGTGGCGACGAGTCGCCGCACTCTAAAGTTTTACCACTCCGCGGCGCCGTTGGCCACTCACCTCCCGCGTCGGCTTAGTGTGGCATACAATACTCGCATGCTCGTTCTCCTATTTGACATCGACGGCACACTGATCAGCACGGGCGGGGCCGGCAAGGCGGCGATGGACTGTGCGTTCACGGAGGAATTTCAACTCCCCGCCCCGCAGAATGTGCCCTTTAGCGGCCGCACCGACCGCGGCATCGCGCGGAATCTGTTTCAGGCTCACGGCATCGACGATTCGTTGGCGAATTTTGAGCGGTTTCGCGCCGCCTATCTGCGCCTGCTGCCGGATCATCTTCAGCGGCTGCAGGGCCGTGTGTTGCCCGGCGTATTGACTTTGTTGGATCAGATGACCGGCCGCAGCGACGTGGTGATCGGGCTGCTCACCGGCAACGTGCGCGACGGAGCACGACTGAAACTTGAACACTACAATTTATTCCACTATTTCGCATTCGGTGGTTTCGGCGATCAACATCCGGATCGCGATGATGTTGCCCGTGACGCGCTGGCCGCGACGCACATGCATTTGAACGGCAACGGCGATTCCGCGAGCATCTGGGTGATTGGCGACACGCCGCTGGATATCCGTTGCGCGCGAGTAATCGGCGCCCGCTGCATTGCCGTCGCCACGGGCACTCACGACAAAGACGAACTGGCCGCGGCCGAGCCCGACGTGCTGTGCGATGATCTTGATGATTTGGATCGACTGTTGAAACTGCTTGATTCCTAGCACGGTAACGCCGCAACCGACGTAGCCTGACTCTCCGAGTCGGGACTTGTCCAATCGCTTGGCTCCAAGATTTACTCCAAAGCGTCGCACTGATAGTCGACATCAATTCACCCGACTCAGAGAGTCAGGCTACAGGCTCAATGACCACAAACGATCTTGATCACGTTCTCCGCCAAACGCTCGACGACTTCCGTCTCTCGCGCGGCGAGAAGCGAGCATTAGATGCCGCGCTGAAAGAGATCGGGGCCGACGAACAGCAGCTTGCCCTATTGCGAAGCCGGGCGTTCGCCATGGCCCGTGAAGCGACGCTCGGCCCCGAATCGCATGCCGTCATCGAATGGCTCGAAGACATTATCAAGGTCTTACAGCCGAAGTCCGCGGCGACGCCGACTCAAAGCGAAGCGCACTTCAGCCCCGGCAACGACTGCCCGCGCCGCATATGCATGTTGTTGGATAGCACGCGGCGCACGGCCGACGTTTGCGTTTTTACGATCACCGACGACCGGATCAGCAACGCAATCCTCGCCGCGCATCGCCGCGGAGTAGCGATGCGGGTCATCTCCGACAACGACAAGTCATCGGACCTTGGATCGGACGTCGAAGAATTGGCTCGCCGCGGCGTGCCCGTTCGTGTCGATCGTACCGAATACCACATGCACCACAAGTTTGCCCTGTTCGACGGCACACGGGTCTTAACTGGAAGCTATAATTGGACGCGCGGCGCCGACCGCTACAATCATGAGAACCTGATCGTGACCGACGACCCGCGATTGGCCAAAGCGTTCGCTACGGAATTTGATCGGCTGTGGGAGACGCTGAGATAGCGGCACGCGATTGTCGTTTAACCCGTAGCCGTAGGCGAGGGAATACCGATCAAGGGCGAACCTGCTGCGGCCAGCGTCGCCTAGTAGCCGAACTCGCCAGAGTTTGGCCTTTTCCCGCCCGACCCAAAGTCTGGCGACTTCGGCTACGACTGAGCCAAGAAACTGTCACCGTTGACGAACACACGTCAGATTCTCGCTCGATTCACCCGCCGATTGGAGTGCGGCGTCCAAAACTACGCGGAAAGGAATCTTCCGCCGGGAGATGGTTCGCACGATGGCTGACTACGTGGCGGTTTGCTTTACCGGGCCGAATCTGCCGGCAACCGTGCTGTTGCTGCTGATCTGTTTCTATTGGTTGTTTTTTATGTTAGGGGCACTGGGGCTGGATCTGTTCGACCTGGATCTGGACTTCGACGGGGCGGCCGATTCGTTTCTGAGCGTCGGGTTCGTGGCGTTGCGATTTCTGAACATCGGCGAGCTACCGCTCATGCTATGGTTGAGTGTTTTCGCGGTCAGCTTCTGGACCCTGTCCATGTCGCTGTCGATTTCGCTGGACAGCCCCGCATCGCAACGAGATGTCTGGATGGCTCTCTGGCTGATCCCGCGGAACGTGGCGGTCAGCGTGCTGATTACGAAGATACTAACTCAGCCTCTGCGAGGAAAATTCAGTCCGGTCGAGCCGTATCCGGCCGAGGATTTGATTGGCCAGGAAGTGATCGTCACGACTGGCCAAGTAACGCCGCGTGACGGGCAAGCACGGTACGAAACGGAAGGCGCGCCGCTGCTGTTGAATGTGCGGACCGCAAGCGAAACGCTCGTCAAGGGCGATTATGCGGTGATTGTTGACTTTGATCCTACAAAACGGACCTATGTGGTCACGAAATCGAATCTGAATGTGAAGTGAAGAAGGTGTAGCGATGGAATATTTCGTCATTGGAGCTGTGCTGTTCATTGCGGTGTTTATTATCGCCGTGGGCTTTCTGTTTGCCCTGGCCAATTTCTACCGCAAGGTGGGACCCGAAGAGGCGATCGTGCGCAGCGGTGCCGGCGGCCTGAAGGCGACCACGGGGTCGGGCATCTGGGTGATCCCGGTGATGCACCGCTCCGAACATATGGACCTGTCGGTCAAACGCATTGAGATTCATCGCGGTGGCGAAGCCGGGCTGATTTGCCGCGATAACATTCGAGCCGACATTGAAGTGGCCTTCTTCGTGCGCGTGAACAACACGCGCGATGACATTTTGAACGTGGCCCAGTCACTTGGTTGCCGGCGTGCATCCGAACAGCAGGCCCTGGTCGAGTTGTTCGACGCTAAGTTTTCGGAAGCTTTGAAGACCGTCGGCAAGCGGTTCGATTTTGTCGAGTTGTACAACGAGCGGGACAAGTTTAAGGACGAGATTCTCAAAGTCCTGGGCACCGAACTGAACGGCTACGTGCTGGACGACTGTGCGATCGACTATTTGGAGCAGACACCGATCGAGAAGCTCAACCCGCAGAACATCCTCGACGCCGAGGGCATCAAGAAGATTACCGACCTGACCTCGCGCGAACACATTATTGCCAACCACATTCGCCGCGAGAAAGAGAAGACGATCACCAAGCAGGACGTGGAAGCTCGCGAAGCCATCCTGGAATTGGAACGTCAGAAGGTCGAAGCGGAAGAGAAACAGCGGCGCGAGATTTCTGAAATCACATCGCGCGAACAGGCTCAGGCGGCCAAAGTCCGCGAAGAAGAGCGGTTGAAGGCCGAACGGGCTCGCATCACTTCCGACGAGGAAATTCAAGTCGCCGAGGAAAACAAAGACCGGCAGATCATCGTCGCTCGCAAGAGCAAGGAACGCACCGAGGCGGTCGAGACCGAGCGCGTCACGAAGGATCGCGATCTGGAAGTGACCGAGCGCGAACGGGTCGTGTCGCTGGCTCAAATCGAAAAAGACAAGGCGATCGAAGTCGAGAAGCGGAACATTCAGGAAGTCATCCGCGAACGAGTGATCGTCGAACGCGCCGTGGTCGAGCAGGAAGAGAAGATCAAAGACACACGCGAATTCGCCGCGGCCGATCGTATGAAACAGGTATCCATCACGGCGGCCGAGATGACCGCTCAGGAAGCGTTGGTGAAAGAAGTCCGCGCGGCCGATGCCAAGAAGCAATCCGCGGAACGATACGCCGAACAGATTGTGATCGAGGCCGAAGCCAGCCGCGCCTCCGCCGAGAAGGAAACGCAGGCCAAGAAAATGTTGGCCGAAGCCAAAACGGCCGAAGCCGCCGCGATCGGCTTGGCCGACGCTCAAGTCATGGAAGCTCAAGCCGTCGCCATCGAAAAGCATGGCACGGCCGAAGCCACCGTGCTGGAACGCAAGGCCACCGCCGAGGCCAAAGGCTTGGAAGCCAAAGCCACCGCCGAAGCTCGCGGTCTGGAAGCCAAAGCGGTCGCGGCCGAGAAGCAAGGCACCGCCGAAGCCAAGGTCATGCACCTGAAGTACAGCAGCGAGGCCTCGGGAATCGAGGAAAAGGCCAACGCCATGAAGCTGTTCGACGGCGTGGGCAAGGAGCACGAAGAGTTCAAGCTGCGGCTGAACAAGGACAAGGACATCGAAATCGCGGCCATTCAGGCGCAGCAGGGCATCGCCGAGGCTCAGTCTCACATTGTCGGCGAAGCTCTGAAGTCGGCCAAAATCGACATCGTGGGCGGCGAGACAACGTTCTTCGACCGCATCGTCGGCGCCGTCAAAGGCGGCAAAGTGGTCGATCGCTTCGTCTACAATAGCGACGTGTTGACCGACGTGAAGAACAGCTTCTTCAACGGCGACCCGAACTACTTCCGCGAGAAGCTGGAGTCGATGATCTCGCACTTCAACCTGGACAGCCACGACGTGCGAGACCTGTCCATCGCCGCGTTGATCGGAAAAATGCTGCTCTTAAGCGGCACCGAAGAGACTCGCAGCGAGTTGCAACGCCTCCTGCAAATGGTCAAGAGCCTAGGCATGTCCGACGAGCGTGTCTCTGCCCTAAACCTCAACCCCACCCAAGTCGCCAGCACCGCCCCGCGCGGGAAATCGAAGTAAGAACATTTGGAGTGCGGCGACTCGTCGCCGCTTTAGGAATTTCGGATGCTTTGAGGCAGGCCGTCTATCCTAACCGCCACGTTGATTCCCTTTGAAAGCAGCTTCGCGTGGTAAACGGAAACCCAAAAATCCTAAAGCGCTGACGAGTCACCGCACTCCATATCCGAAATCGCGTCATGGCTCAAGCAACCCTCGACACCGCCGCTCCTCAGCCCGCACCGGCGGTTGAGTTGGAGAGCGGCACGTACGAGATTATTCGCAATCGCCTCAAAGCCCACGGCGCCGAGCTGCGCACACGGCTGGCGAAGCTGAACGACGCGCGCAAGGAAGTTTTCGGCTCGATCGACACGACGCTGTTGGGCACCGAGCGGATCACGACCACTCACAACTGCGTGCCGCGCGACATGGTGGCGATCGGCAGCCGCTTCATCTTTGGCTACAACGTCCAGTTCGGGCTGAAGACCGAAACGCATCTGTCCGACGTGTTCTCGATCTATGAATTCCGAGACGGGACGTTTCACGAACTGCCGCTGGACCTGATCGGCAACGAGCAATTCGAGCGAGATTTCAAGGAGATTTACCGCTACTACAAGAACGCCGTCTTCGCCAAGTTCTTCCTCATCGGCCCGCACCTGTACATGAAGTTCCGGGTCGGCAAAAGCGTCGACGATGTCAAGACGTTCAAGTGGCTGGTTCAGGGCGAGCGGCTCGTGTACTTGGACAACCGCAGCGACCACGAAGTCCGCTACCCGCCGCAGCACGAATTCGAGTGGACTCGCACGACGCGCGACATGCACCGCGGCGGCCGGCACCCGCACATTTCCGTCGCCGACCGCGTGTTCGTCGAAACGATCGGCGGCGACCTGACAATCAAAATCGAAAACAACACCGAGAGCGGCGAGGGCCTCTACGCCGAACCGGTCGAGAACAAAGATCAGGTGCTAGACGACGCCGAGATCTATTACGCCCTGGTCGGCAACATCATCCTGCTGAAGATTCGCCCGTACCAGGAAAGAGACTTTCGCTACATCGTCTACAACGAGAAAATTCAAAAGGCCCGCCGCGTCGATTCGATCGAGCATGCCTGCGTGCTGCTGCCCGACGACCACGGGCTGATTTTCTCCAACGGCTATTACCTGCAAAACGGCGAACACAAAACGTTCGAGAGCGACCTGCGCGACATGCTCTTCGAACGTCGCATCGCCGCGCCCAACGGCGAAGACTATCTATACCTGTTCTACAATCGCGAACAGGGCCTGTACATTTTGCTGCGGTACAATGTCATCGAACAGAAGGTCGACACGCCGATCGTCTGCAACGGCTGCACGTTCTTCCACGGCGGCGAACTGATTCTGTTTAAGACGCACGCCGAGCCGCAAAAACACCACGCCGTGCAAATCTGGCGGACTCCGTTTGTGGGCGAAGATTACGTGCCGCACGCGAACACCGATTCGTTCCTATACAAGATCGGCAACCGCGACATCGTCCGCGGCATGGCGGAATGCCACGAAGTGCTGACGCTGATCGACAAGGAAGACACGTACGCCGGCCTGTACATCGACTTGGTCAAGGAAACCGGCGACATCAACGATTCGTATTTCTGGATCGACAAGCCCGAAGCGTTCAACCTGAAGCAAGTGCTGGTCGAGATCAAAGCGGCGGCATCGGCGGCGGTCAGCGAATTCGAGAAAGTCGTCCGCGTCAAACAGAACACGGCCGCGCAATCCTCGAAGACCCGCAATCGCACGCGGGAAATCATCGCCGCGGTCTCGCGTAAGCGATTCGACCAGATCGGCGAATTCGTCACGTCGCTGGCCGATCTGCGCGGCGTGCGGGGCAACATCATTTCGCTGCGAGACCTGCGGTACGTCGATCTGCCGCTGGTCGAATCGCTGGAGAAGGAAGTCGCCGAGCAGTCGGACAAGCTGGCTCAACGCTGTGTCGAATTCCTGCTGCAGCCCGATTCACTCGTGCCTTACCAGCAGCGCGTAGAAGCCGAGAAGCAACGCATCCCCACGCTGGCCAAAGTCACCGACGCGAAGAAGGTCGAGGAAGACATCGCGGCCAGCGCCGGCGAACTAGAGATGCTGATCGACATCGTCAGCAACCTGAAGATCGACGACGCCACGCAGCGCACGGCGATCATCGATAACATCTCGGCCATTTTCTCCAGCGTGAATCAGGCCCGCGCGGGTTTGAAGAAGCGGACCAAAGAGCTGCTGTCGGTCGAGGGTGTGGCCGAGTTCGGCTCGCAGATGAAGCTGCTAAACCAGTCCGTCGTCAACTATCTGGACGTCTGCGATTCGCCGGAGAAGTGCGAAGAGTTCCTGACGAAGGTAA
>JBGTKH010000383.1:0-16881 GCA_041744735.1 Pirellulaceae bacterium
GGCGTGCCCTTCGTTTTCCACTTCGATCATCCCCATGTTGTCATGCGGCTCGCGAATGTCGTTCATGTAGATGTAAGGCAGCCGCACGGCGAACGTCAGATCATCGGTCAGTCCCCAAGCGCCGGTCAGAAACACGCCGGCCGTATAGTCGGTGCTGTCGGCCTCTTCGCCGGCGGTGCCGATGGCGATCAGCTCGTCATCCGAGAATCGCCGCAGATTGATGTAGTCCATGCTCAACGAGTATGCCGACTGGCCGCGGGCCAAGGTGGCTGCGGGCATCGTGATGATTGTGCCCGCTCCAGCCCCGCCGAAGCCACCGCCCGGATGATCGGCGTCGGCAGCGGAACCAAAGGTACACAGCAGCACGACGGCGGCCAAAGCGCGGAAGTGACGGCGAAGCAAACTCATGCAGCAAACTCCTTGCAAAACGGGCGGAACGACGTCGGCACACGTGTCTCTATCGGAATGAAACCTGCGGGAAGTGCAACTAGACACGTGGAAGGGGCGCTGTCGCCGAGACCGGCAACACGCATACAATCGACCCAGACGGCTTAACCGGATCGACCAAACAATCCTTGTCAGAGGCCCTGCGAGATCCATTTGGGCACACCCTAAGACTGTCGACGGGACAATTTTTGCAATCCAGCATATTTGGCTGTTGACATTCGTCTAATGGGCGTTAATTTAGTGGCCATGTCGCTCCATGCCGTGAAGACGTTCATGCTCCACAACACCAGCCGCGATGGTTTGGTGGAAGAGATTTCGCTGGCCCGGCTGCCGATCGTGATCGGCCGCGGCGCCGAGGCCGAAGTTTGTTTAGACGACCGCTGGGTCAGCCGGCGGCATTGCCAAATCGACGAAGTGGACGGGCAACTGGTGGTCCGCGACCTGGGATCGAAACACGGCACGTTGTTAAACGATCGGCCGATCCGCGAGTCGGTATTGATGCCCGGCGACCGGCTGACCGTTGGCTTATCCGAATTCTTGGCTGCCACGCACGATCATCTGGAAAGTGAGTTTGAGGGTCGTGATCGGGGGTGCGGGTTCGACCGCCGCCGCAAACCGAGATAAGATGGTTTGTGTTGCGTGTGCGAGTAACTTGACCTGCCCGGCCCTAGCGTCTGAGTTGCGTGCGTGTGATCGGACTGCCTTCCTCGATCCGTGTAAAGCTGACGCTGTTCGTAACTGTCGTGGTCACAGTCACGGCGGTATCGACGGCGATAGTGGGTTACCGGTTTGCGCACGAGACGCTGCGCGATCAAATCAACCAGCGGCTGTCACAGAAGGCCGCCGATCTGCGCAAGCTGGTGCTGGCCTACATCGCCCGGCAGCAAGGCCGTGCGGCGCTGGTGGCTAGCCGGACTCGACTGCGCCAGCTTTTGGACGAGCATACCGACGGCACCATCTCGCCGGACCAGTTCCAAGGAGAAAGCCGCAAGATCCTGCAGGATGCGATCGACGGCAGCCAGCCGGCAAGCTTGCCCACCGAATTCCGTGGCGGTGAATTTCTGAGAATCTTGGTCGCGGACGAAAACGGCAACGTTGTCACTGGCACGGACGGCGTGCCGCTCGATCAGACTGTCGCGGCCAACGAGGACTTTCTAGCCGGCAAACATGCCGCGCATTTGGGCGTTCCCTTTCGGATCGGCGACGATTACCGCGCCTACATCGCCTGCCCGGCCGTAACACCAGGCGGGCGGCGGTTCGTGGTGCTGGTGCTCTTGGACGTGACGCCGCTGGCCGCCATGTTGCAAGACGAAAACGGGCTGCAGGAGAGTGAAGAGGTCTTTGTGGGCACGCAGACGGCCGACGATGACGTGCACTTGCTATTGCCGCCTCGTCTCAACCCGTCCATCACCGCCGGACCGGCCGAGCAGTTTGCAATTCTGTCGCGTGCCATTCGCGGTGAAACGGGACTGATACAAACACACGATTATCGCGACGTAGAAGTGTTGGCCGCCTACGCCCCGGTGGGCTATCGCGACTGGGGCTTGGTGGCCAAGATCAACGCGGACGTTGCCTATCGCCCGCTGGCCATGCTGCGCACGGTACTGATGTTCGTCGAGGGGGGTATCTTGTTAGTGGGCGTCGCAGCATCGTACTGGCTGGCCCGTCGGTTCTCGCGGCCGATCCAAGCGCTGTCGGATCAAGCGGCTGCGGTTGCCGCCGGCGATTTGAACGCGCGCGTGAAAGTCACCAGCGGCGATGAACTGGGAACACTGGCGGCGGCGTTCAATCACATGACCGCTGAATTGGCTGCTGCGTATGCCACGCTGGAACAGCGCGTGCACGAGCGAACTGCGCAGTTGGAACAAAGCAACCAGCAGTTGCACGCCTCCGAGCACAAGCTGCGCGAGCAAGCCGAGATTCTACAGTCGGTGTTAGAAGGCATCGCCGACGGTGTCGTGGTCGCGGACCGCGACGGGAATTTTTTGCTTTGGAATCCGGCGGCCGAACGGATTGTGGGCATCGGCCAGACAGATACCGGACCCGAACAGTGGAGCAAGCAATACGGTTTGTTCATGCCCGACACGTTGACGCCGCTGCCGGCTGAACAGGTGCCGCTGACCCGGGCACTGCGCGGCGAGCGCGTTGTGAATGAGGAGATTTTCATCCGCAATCCATCCCGGCCGGAAGGTCTGTGGGTGAGTATTAACGGAACGACGCTGCGCGACCGAGAGGGCCAAGCGAATGGCGGCGTGGTTGTGTTTCGAGATATCAGCGACCGCAGGCGGGCCGAAGCGGAACTCAAGCAGTATTCGACCGAATTGGAACGCAGCAACCGCGAGCTCGAACAGTTCGCCTACGTGGCCTCCCATGACTTGCAAGAACCGCTGCGGGCCGTGACTGGTTACTGCCAGCTTGTACAGCGGCGGTGTGCCGACAAGCTGGATGGCGAAGCGAAAGAGTTTCTGAACTACGCGATCGACGGCGCCGCGCGGATGAAGTTGCTGATAAACGCTTTGCTGGACTACTCGCGCGTGCAGACACAAGGGCGGCCGCTGGTGCAGACCGACGCCGAGGAAGCGCTGGGCCACGCGCTGGCCAATCTGGCGGCCGCGATCAATGAAAGTGGTGCCCAAGTCACGAACGATCCTTTGCCGGCCGTCGACGCCGATGCCAATCAACTGGTCCACCTGTTTCAGAATCTGGTGGGCAACGCCATCAAGTATCGCCGCGATAAGACACCCGAGGTTCACATCGGCTGCCAGCTCAGAGCAGATCGTTGGGTGTTTTCGATCCGCGACAACGGCATTGGCATCGCTCCTGAGCACACCGACAGAATCTTCGCCATTTTTCAGCGCTTGCACACGCGCGAGGAATATCCCGGCACAGGCATCGGTCTGGCGATTTGCAAACGGATCGTCGAACGTCACAATGGCGAGATCTGGGTTGAATCGGAACCTGGAAAAGGCTCGACGTTTTATTTCACGCTGCCGGCGCGAACCGATCAACTCGCGCCACCGGCAACATCCGAAGCCCTATAATGGTCCGCGATGCCAGACACGCTGTACAAAGTGCTGTTGATTGAAGACAATCCCGGCGACGCACGGCTGTTCCGGGAAAACTTGGCCGATGCGACCGGCGCCCGCTTCGAGGTCGTGTGTGCCGAGCGGCTGTCGGACGCCCTGCAAAGGCTGGCGGAAGAGGGCGCCAGGTTCGACGTCGTGGTGGTGGATCTTTCGTTGCCGGATAGCAGCGGCTTAGAAACTTTCGAGCGCGTTCGCGACGCCGCGCCGCACTTGCCGGTGGTGATCATGAGCGGCTTGGCCGACGAAGCGCTGGCCGTCCACGCCGTGCAGGAAGGGGCCGAAGATTATTTGGTGAAAGGGCAAGTCGAGCCGTTTTGGCTGGGGCGCTCGCTGCGATATGCGATCGAACGCCAGCGGATGCACCGGCAAATGCGGCAAAGCGACGAGCGGCTGCATCAGATTGTCGAACAAGCTTCGGATGCGTTTTTCGTCGTGGATGTCAACAACCACATCATGAATTTCAACCGCCGGGCGTGCGACAGTTTGGGTTACACGCACGATGAACTATTGGGAATGCCTTTTTCACGGATTGTGCCTGGCTTCGAGGCTGCCAAGTCCGCCGAAACGTGGGCCACGATTATGCGCGGCGAGGCCACGACGTTCGAAGGTGCGCAGCGCCGCAAAGACGGATCGCTGCTGCCCGTCGAAATCCGCTTGAGCCTGTTCGAGTTAGACGGACATTACATGCTGGCCTTAGCGCGCGATGTCACCGACCGCGTGCAGCGCCATCAAGCGGAATCCGATCTGCGCCGGCGGCAGGAAGAGTTTCTCGTGGCGCGGGAAATTCAACAGCAACTATTTCCCAAGCATTCGCTCGACGTGCCAGGTTTCGACATCAGCGGCGCGTCGTTCCCGGCCGACGAAACGGGCGGCGACTATTATGACTATTTGCCGATGAACGACGGCCACATCGGGATCGTGATTGGCGACGTGGGTGGGCACGGCATTGGCCCGGCGATTTTGGTAGGAGAAACGCACGCTTATTTTCGGGCCCTGTCGCAAACGTATCCCGACGTCGAGTTCATGCTGCGGCAGATCAACCGCCTGCTGGTTCAAGACACGAACCAAGTGCGGCTGATCTCGTTATTCTTCCTACGGCTCAACCCGATTCGCCGGTCGTTCGTGTACGCGGGGGCCGGCCACCAGGCGCATTGGCTGCACGCTTCGGGCGAAGTCACGACGCTCGAACGCCGCGCGATTCCATTGGGCATCGACCGGGACGCCGAGTTCCTCTGCTCGCCGCCAAAGACCGTCAAACCCAATGACATCGTGTTAATGACCACGGACGGGATTGCCGAGACGGCCAATGAGCGCGGCGAGCAATTCGGCGAATCGCGCATGTTGGACGTGGTGCGCGCCAACCGCGAACTTCCGGCCCGCGACATTATCATGGCGCTGTACGATTCCGTTCGTCAATTCGGTGCACACGAGCAGCAGCATGACGACGTGACAATCGTGATCGTAAAGGCCGGGCCGGAACCGAGCCAATAACGATCCATCTCGTATGATGTTGGTTTACTTGGATCGCGGCGAGTTGCCGGAGGCGGTCACGCTGGTGCTGCGTCTCTTTGACCGATTTTGCCGACCCACCAGAGACCATGATTCAGCGCTGCCGAGACGCCATCGAGCAGCACGCTCGGGCCGGAGAAAAGGCGAACCTACTGGCGGTTACTCAAGTGCTGACGCGGTTGCGGTATAATGATCCTGGATTACTAACAATATTGGGAGGTACAACGACCATGATCGAATCGCCGTTAATTCAGGAGCTCCGGACACAGTGGACTCGGGAGACCGCTTGTGCGCGAGCTCAGCAGGACATTCTCGCAGTCCTCGAAACTCGTTTTGGCGAAGTCCCGCGAGATCTGGCCGAGAAAATCGAATCCGTGGTGGACGAACACCAACTCACGGAACTGGTACGTAGGGCCGCAGCGGCTCCCAATCTGGAGGCGTTTCGCAGCGAAATCAACCGAAACTAACGCGCCGCAGCCATCGCGAACCGGCACGCCGCTGAGGCGCGGAAGAAACGAATCGAGCTCAATCGGGTGCACTTATTCCATCTTCTCAAGTTCGCTCACATATCGTCGGCACGGGCCGCGGCCGTCGTGGCCTCGGACTTCATGCGGCCGCCGCGTTTTCCCGGTATCGAGAGCAATGATTTGCCGCCGATAACGTCAACTGATTGGCTGCGACGACGGCAAGGGCGCGCCGAGCGTCGCCTCGCGACATACCATTGTTCTCGCGCAGGCTGACCGGGTCCAGATTGATTATCAACTCGGCACGTTCCTTCCAACAGTGGACGTGCGCTGGATCGTGATCCCGCGAGTAGATCATCACGTCAAACCCACTGTCCCGAAGCACTGTTTCCCGGCGGGTGGCCCCAAGCAAGCAAATCCTCGCCGACAAAATAACGTTCCGCGAACTCGACTGTTCATTGACCACCCCCTGAACGTGGTTTACAATAGCGGGCGATCATTTCCCCTTATCCCGGCAATGCTTACCAGCGAGTTCGGTTCACGATGAACAAGTACAAGCACTTCAATCTGGAACATAATAATGAAGTCAGCGTTGTCACGCTGACCGACACCGAATTGCTCGACCGGCTGTTGACCAACGAACTGCAGGACGAATTGGTCGATTTTGTGGAGTCGGAAAAGCCGACCCAAATGATTATCAATTTTCAGGAAGTGCGCCGCTGCTCGACCGAAATCATTAACGCGCTGCTGCGCAGCCGCAAACGCTTGTCCGCGCACGACGGCCGCTTGAAATTGTGCCAGATGCGCGCCGAAATCCGCGAAGTCTTCCGGTTGCTCAACTTAGAGGGCACCGTCTTTAAGATATACAAAACGGTCTCTGACGCAGTGCAAGATTTTTAGCCTCGGGTGGGTTCAGATCGCTCGGCTTCGGCACCTAACCTGGTTCCCAAGCTCCGGCTTGGGAACCCGCGCCGTCGAAGCTTTGCTTCGTGCGTTGGGAAGCGGAGCTTCCGGAAGTTGCGTTCCCAAGCCGGAGCTTGTGAACGAGATCGCCACATTGGCATGCTAAATTGAGCGGATGGGTGGGGTTGTATCAGCGAGTTTTCCAATCTCTTCGGCGGCGGCATTAGCGTCGCCCTTTTCATGGCTTTCACCCTCCTGCACAATGAACTCGTGCCGTAATGCGCATTGTCGCGCGGGCCGGAGGGATTGCGATGCCGGAGATGTTGACGTTTTTTTCTAAGCTGTTCGATACGGACAGCTTTCAGCCGCTCGAACAATGCGGCGATTGGACCGGGGCGCACCAGGCGCTGCACGTCGGCAGCGATCTGGCCACGTGCGGCGCGTATACGGCGATTCCGTTGGTGCTGGCGTATTTTCTGTGGCGGCGGCGCGACGACTTGCCCTTCCCGCGAATCTTCTGGTTGTTTGCCACGTTCCTGTTCGCGTGCGGCCTCGTGCATTTGGTGGAAGCCTTGGTATTTTGGTGGCCGGCGTACCGGTTGTCGGGCCTGCTGAAGTTGCTCACGGCGATTGTTTCATGGGTCACCGTGATCGCGCTGGTGCCCGTGGTGCCGAAGCTGCTCGCGCTGCGCAGGCCGGCGGAACTGGAACATGAGATCGGCCAGCGCAAACGGATCGAGGAGGCGCTGGCGGAATCCGAAGCGCGTTACCGGTCGCTCGTCGAGAGCCTGCCGCTGAACGTCTTCCAAAAGGATTTGCAGGGCCGCATTCTGTTCGCCAACCAACGCTTCTGCGAAACGCTGGGCCGGTCGTTGGACGAGATCGTCGGGAAAATCGACTTGGAATCGTTTCCGCCTGAGCTGGCGAAAAAGTACCGGCGCGACGACCAGCACGTGGTCGAAACCGGCCAGACCCTGGAGGACATCGAACAACACATCATGCCCGACGGCCGCAGGACCTTCGTGCAAGTCTTCAAGGCACCGGCCCGCAACGCCCAGGGTACGATTGTCGGCGTGCAAGGCATGTTTTGGGACGTCACGACACGCGAGTTGGCCGAAGAGGCGCGGCGGCACAGCGACGCGCGGTTCCGGCGGCTGGTCGAATCGAACATCATCGGCGTGATCATCGAGAATTTCGACGGCCGCGTGCTGGAGGCCAACGACGCCTTTCTGCAAATGGTGGGCTACTCGCGCGACGATTTGAAGTCCGGCCGGCTGCGGTGGGACGAAATCACTCCGCCCGAACACCGTCCGCTGGACGAACGGGCCATCGAACAATTGCAGACCGCCGGCACGTGTACGCCGTGGGAAAAGGACTACATACGCAAAGACGGCCGCCGCGTGCCGGTGCTGTTGGGGCTGACGATGCTCGAAGGATCTCCCGACGAATGCATCTGCTTTGTGCTCGACATGGCGCAACGCAAACAGGCCGAGGTGCAACTGCAGGCCGCCAAGGAAGCCGCCGATGCGGCCAATCAGGCGAAGAGCCAGTTCCTGGCCAACATGAGCCACGAGGTCCGCACGCCGATGAACGCCATCATCGGGCTCACGGAACTCGTGCTCAATTCGCCGCTGAACGCGGAGCAGTCCGAAAACTTGAAGCTGGTGCTGGAGTCGGCCGAGTCGCTGCTGACGATCATCAACGACGTGCTCGACTTCTCCAAAATCGAGGCGGGCAAACTGCGGCTCGAACAAGTCCCCTTCGATCTGCGCGAACGTGTGGGCGACACGATGCGTTCCTTTGCGCTGCGGGCGCACAACAAAGGGCTGGAGTTGGCGTTTCACGTCGACCCGGATGTGCCGGAAACGCTGTTGGGCGATCCCGTGCGGCTGCGGCAGATCATCGTCAACCTAGTGGGCAACGCGGTGAAGTTTACGGACCAGGGAGAAGTGTTGCTCGACGTGCGTGTCGACGCCCGGCAGGCGGATAACCTCGAGTTGCACTTTGCCGTCAAAGACACCGGCATCGGCGTGCGCGAATCGATGCGGGCGGCGATCTTCTTCGCTTTCGAGCAGGACGATACGTCGAACACGCGCCGTTTCGGCGGGACCGGATTGGGACTGGCCATCTCGTCAAATCTTGTCGAACTGATGGGCGGTCGAATCTGGGTCGACGGCAACGACGATGGACCGGGTAGCACGTTTCATTTCACGGGTCATTTTTCGCTGGCCGCGGATCAGGCAGCGGAAGCGGAGAAAGTCCAGCTCGCCGTGTTGGCCGGAACGCGTGTGCTGGTCGTCGACGATAACGAGACCAACCGGCGCATTCTGGAGGAGATACTGCGACAGGCGGAGATGCAGCCCACGCTCGCCAGCTCGGCTCGCGAGGCCCTGGCGGCGATGCAACAAGCGCACGACGCGGGCCGGCCGTTTCACTTGGTGCTCACCGACTGTCACATGCCTGACATGGGCGGCTTTGGTTTGGCCGAAGAGATTCGGCAACACCCGCAGTTGGCCGGCTCGATGGTGATGATGCTCAGTTCCGGCGACCGGCCGGACGACGTCGAACACTGCGAACGGGTGGGAGTGACGACGTATCTGATGAAGCCCGTCAAACAGTCCGAGCTGTACGATGCCTTGGCAATGGCGCTGGGAAAATCGGAAGCAGTCGCAGAGACGACGAAAGTCGTTGCGCCGTCGCCGCGAGAACTGCGGCCACTGCGCATCTTGCTGGCCGAGGACAGTCTGGTGAATCAGAAACTGGCCGTGCGATTGCTGGAAGGGCAGGGGCACAAAGTGCTCGTCGCTCACAACGGCAACGAGGCCCTGGCGGCCTGGCAGACCCGAAGTTTCGATTTGGTGCTGATGGACGTGCAAATGCCGGAGATGGACGGCTTGGAGGCCACGCGCATGATCCGGGCCCGCGAAAAGAAGTCCGGCGGCCATGTGCCGATCATGGCAATGACGGCGCACGCCATGCAGGGTGATCGCGAGCGTTGTTTGGCCGCGGGCATGGACGAGTACATCGCCAAGCCGATTCGGGCCCAGCAGCTTTTCGATAAGATCGCAACGCTGCTTGGGGACTTGCCGGCGGAGTGTGCTCCGAGGCCCGATGAATCGCCCGCTGGAACGGAAGTGATCGATTGGAACCACGCGCTGAGCGGCGTGAACGGGGACGAGGCGCTGTTGCGAGACGTGACGGAGGCGTTCCTGGAAGAGGCGCCGCAGTTGCTCGGCGAAATCCACCGGGCCATTGACCAGGCCGATCCAGCCGTGTTGCATCGGGCTGCGCACACGATGAAGGGCTCGCTGCGGTTTTTTGGCGTGCACGTCGCTTATGAACATGCGTTTCGCCTGGAAACCATGGGCCGGCGCGGCGAATTTGAAGACGCGGCAGAAACGCTGGCCATCCTCGAAGCGGAGTGGGCGCGGATTGTAAAGGTACTGTTGAAATTTGTCGGACGCGGCGATAATCGCGATGATTCAGGAACCTCTGACCTCTGACCTCTGACCTCTGACATGGCCGACGGCAAAGTTCGCATTCTGCTGATCGACGACGACAAGCACAACTTCATCATCACCCGCGCATTGATGATGGAGATTGCCGGGGAGCCGTTCCAGATTGAATGGGTTGCGACCTACGAAGATGGGCTGAAGGAAATTCGCCGCGGTGCGCACGACGTGTATCTGGTCGATTACCGGCTCGGTGCGCACGATGGTCTGGAGCTGCTGGCACATGCGGTCGCTCATGGCTGCGAAGCGCCGCTGATTATGCTCACGAACCAGGCCGATCACGAAATTGACATGCAGGCCATGAAGGCCGGGGCGGTCGATTATTTGGTCAAGAGCGAGGTCGATGCCTCGCGGCTGGAACGCTCCATCCGTTACGCGCTAGAGCGGCAGCGGCTGTTAAAAGCGTTGGACTGGGAGCGTTACCTGCTGCACACCTTGATGGATAACCTGCCCGACAGCATCTATTTCAAGGACGCCCAGAGCCGCTTCCTGCGGATCAGCAAATCCAAGGCGTTTCGATCGGGCCTGCAGAATCCGGAGGAGGCCGAGGGCAAAACCGATTTCGATTTCTTCGCGCCCGATGACGCGCGGCGCGCCTTTGCCGACGAACAGCAAGTCATGCAGACCGGCCAGCCGATCGTGGCCAAGGAAGAGCGTCACGTGTGGTCGGACGGCAGAGAGGGCTGGGTGGCCACAACCAAGCTGCCGTTGCGCGACAAGCAAGGACGAATCATCGGCACGTTCGGCATCTCGCACGACGTGTCGGAATTGAAGCGTATCGAGCAAGCCCTGCGCGAAGCCAAAGAAGCGGCCGAATCCGCCAGCCGCGCGAAGAGTGACTTCTTGGCCAACATGAGCCACGAGATTCGCACGCCCATGAATGCCATCATCGGCATGACCGAACTGGTGCTCGATACGCGGCTCACCGCGTCGCAGTACGAGTACCTGCGGATGGTGCGCGACTCGGGCGACGCTCTGCTGGCGCTGATCGACGATATCCTCGATTTCTCGAAGATCGAGGCCGGCAAGCTAGAACTCAGCAACACACCGTTCGCGCTGCGCGAAAGCTTGGGCGACATGATGAAGCCGCTTGGCTTGCGGGCTCACGATAAGAAGCTCGAATTGGCGTTCCATATTCACCCCAACGTGCCCGACGCGCTCTTGGGTGACGTCAATCGCCTGCGGCAGATCGTTGTCAATCTTGTCGGCAACGCCATCAAATTCACCGAGTGCGGCGAGGTGGTTGTCGACGTCGCCGTTGAAGCCAAAGCCGGCGAACCGGCGGACGAGCTCGCCGATCTGCATTTCACCGTCCGCGACACGGGCATCGGCATCCCCCAGGGAAAACTGGCGGCGATCTTCGAGGCCTTCGAGCAAGCCGATGCTTCGATGACGCGGCGCTACGGCGGCACGGGACTCGGCCTGGCCATTTCTTCGCGGCTGGTCGAACTAATGGCCGGTCGGATCTGGGTGGAGAGTGAAGTGGGACGCGGCAGCACGTTCCATTTCACCACACGCTTCCAGCGCGCGGCGAGCGGAACGGCCCCCGAGCTAGAACCGGTCGTCGTGGCCGATACGCTGGCGCTGGTCGTTGACGACAACGAGACCAACCGGCAGATTCTGCAGGAGATGCTGAGCAACTGGGGCATGCGACCAACGGTCGTGTCCAGTGCCGCGGCTGCCGTCGAGGCACTCACCCGCGCGCATCGCGACGGTCAGCCGTTCCGCCTGCTGCTGACCGACGTCAACATGCCGGACGTCGATGGCTTCACGCTGGCCGAGCAGGTGCGGCAGACGAATGAGTTGGCCGATATAACGATTATCGCGCTCACTTCCGGCGACCGCGCCGGCGACATGGACCGCTGCGACGAACTCGGCATCGCAGCTCATTTGATGAAACCCGTGAAGCAGTCCGAAATGTTCGACGCCATCGTCGCGGCAATGAGTGTCAATACGGCCGAGCGCGAACCGGCGGCGCCGGGTGTGACGCAACCGGCCGCCAAATTTGCGAGCCTGCGAATTCTGCTGGCCGAAGACAGCGTGGTGAATCAGAAGTTAGCCGTGGGCCTGCTCGAGCGCAATGGGCACTCGGTCGTTGTGGCCAATAACGGCAAACTAGCGGCTGAGATGGCGTTGACTCAGGACTTCGATTTGATCTTGATGGACGTGCAGATGCCGGAGATGGACGGCATGCAGGCCACGGCCCTGATTCGCAAGCAACAGCAGCAGACGGGCGTCCGCGTGCCGATTGTCGCCATGACCGCCCATGCCATGAAGGGGGACCGCGACCGCTGTCTGGCCGCCGGCATGGATGACTACCTTTCCAAGCCGATCCGCCCAAAGCAACTGTTCGAGAAAATCGCCGAGGTGCTGGGCGCGGCGCAGACGGCCAGCGAGTCACCGTCGTGCAACTCGGACGTGCCGACCGCACTGGCCGAGTCCGACGAAGCAACCGCGGCCGTTGGCGATCAAGAAAACGCCACGCCATCGGCCTGCGAGACGATCAACTGGTCGATGGCACTGCGCGGGGTTAACGGCGACGAGTCACTCCTCAAAGCGGTTATTGATGAATTCCTGAAGGAATCGCCCAAACTGATTTCCGAAATGCATAAAGCGTTGGACGAACAGGACGCCAAGTCGTTTCGGCGAGCCGCCCATACGATGAAGTCGTCGCTGCGTTATGTCGGCTGTCCCGGCGCTAGCCGAGCGGCCTCAGAACTTGAACAACTGGGAAAAACGGAAGATTTGACGCCAGCTCCGGCGGCTGTCAACCTATTGAAAGGCCAACTTGAACGACTCCGCCCCGCTCTCGTTGCATTCGCCGCGGGAGAGGGTATGCTGAAGGCTACTTAAACCACAGTAGGACGGATTGCCAATCCGTCCGCAGGCTGGTGGAATAGTAAACAGCTAATCCACGGATGAGCGGACGGATTAGCAATCCGCCCTACTCGTCAATTAACTTGTATGATCTCCGGCGCCGATGTCGCCAAGGAGGATTGGTATGCCGACCATTTTGATCGTGGACGATTCTTCCGTCGATCGTCGTTTGGTCGGCGGGCTGTTGGAACAGGACACGGACTGGAACTTGGAATACGCCGAGAACGGCCGTGCGGCATTGGCGCGGCTGCGCGAAGTCAATGCCGACGTGGTCGTCACCGACATGAACATGCCGGAGATGGACGGATTGGATTTGGTGCGCGCCGTGCGAGTGCACTACAGCGACGTGCCGGTAATTCTGATGACGGGACAAGGCAGCGAGGCACTGGCCATCGAGGCGCTCGACTTGGGCGCGGCCAGCTACGTTCCCAAATCACACTTGAACGACAGTCTGCGTAACAGCATCGAGCAGGTGCTGGGTTTGGTTCGCGCCGATCGCACTTATGAACAACTGATCGACTGCATGACGCGCAACGAATTTACCTTCCTCCTGCCGAACGACGCGGCGCTGATCGATCCGCTGGTGGATCTGGTGCAGCAGATGGTGGGCGGCCTGCGGCTGTGCGACCCGATCGGACGAGTGCGCGTGGGGATGGCGTTAGAGCAGGCGTTGCTGAACGCACTTTACCGCGGCAACTTGGAGCTCAGCCCCGATATGATGCATCAGGCCAGCGAAAAGCTGCTCAGCGAAGGCGTCGATCTAGTCGAACAGCGCCGCACGCAGCCTAAGTACCGCGACCGCCGCGTGTTCGTCGAAGCGCACGTCACCAAAGAGGAAGCCCGCTTTGTGGTGCGCGACGAGGGGCCCGGATTTGATACCTCGACCGTCCCCGCACCACACGATGCGCACGCCTTGGAACGCGAAGGCGGGCGCGGCTTGGTACTGATGCGGAGCTTTATGGACGAAGTCCGCTTTAACGATGTTGGAAACGAAGTCACCATGGTGAAACGGCGCGAAGCCGTGCCCGACGTTCCGCCCGACGAAGGTGCTTGAGCACCATCGGCGCGGGCCACTGGGTTGCGCGGAGCTACGACCGCATGCCTCGCATACTTGTCGTTGATGATTCGTCTATCGATCGCCATATGGTCGGCGGGCTGCTGAAGAAACAGCCCGACTGGCAGATCGAATTTGCCGAGCACGGAGGCCAGGCTCTCGAAATGCTCGCGGCGTCGCAGCCCGAACTGATCATCACCGACATGATGATGCCGGTGGTCGATGGCCTGCAGCTCGTGGCGGCGGTGAAAAAGCAGTACCCGCTGGTGCCGGTGATCCTGATCACGTCCAAGGGGAGCGAAGACATCGCGGTCAAGGCGTTGAAGCTGGGTGCCGCCAGCTACTCGCCCAAGAGCGCCCTGGCCCAAGATCTGGTTGAGACGGTGCAAGGCGTGCTGGCCGTGTCCAGCGAAAAGCGAACCAGCGCGCGTCTGATGAGCTGCATGACCGACGCCCATTGCAGCTTTGTACTCAACAACGACGCGAACTTGATTCCCGCGCTGGTCGACTATTTGCAGGAAGATGCGCAGCGCATGGGCATCTGCGACGAGGGCGAACGCGTCCGCGTGGGCGTGGCGCTCGACGAGGCGTTGGTCAACGCCCTGTATCACGGAAACCTCGAGATCAGCTCTGAATTGCGAGACACCGACGGCAAGGCTTACGTGGCCCTGGTCCGCGAGCGCACGTCGCAGCCGCCGTATTGCGAGCGGCGGATTCACGTCACCGCCAAGATGTCCCCCACCGAGGCCACCATTACCATCCGCGACGAAGGACCGGGCTTCGATCCCTCGCGGCTGCCCGACCCCACGGACCCCGTCAACCTGGAACATCTCGGCGGCCGCGGCGTGCTGCTCATGCGGACCTTCATGGACAACGTGATTTACAACGAGACCGGCAATCAGGTGACCTTGATCAAACGAGCGGCGTCCGGTACTGCCGAGAATGAGAAATGCTAATGGCCGAAACGAAAATCTTTCAGGTCGAATGCGAACAGGACGTGTTAATCGTCACGCCGTTGCGTAATCTGAGCAGCTTGGCGGACGAAGACATCATTGCCGAGTGGGAAACCGTACAGCAACAGTTGACCGTGTCCGGCGTGCGGCACGTGGTGTTTGACTTCCACAACCTAAAATACTTCGGTTCCACGATGCTGGAAGTGATGCTTTTGCTCTGGAAACGCATCCGGCCGCACGAGGGCAGGCTGGCCGTCTGCAACGTCTCTAAGGAAGCCCGCGAAATCCTCCGCCTCTCCCGCTTCGACACCATCTGGCCCGTCTGCGACTCGCGCGACGCGGCACTGGGTGAAGTCAACAGTCAACCTGTTTGAATTCCGGAGTGCGGCGACTCGTCGCCGCTTTGGGAGTTTTAGTTGTTCGTACGCGATGTCTTTGGATCTAAGAAGATCAAAAACTCCTAAAGCGGTGACGAGTCACCGCACTCCAAGTCCCCCGATTGGAAATTACCGAAATGAAGTCCATCGCCGCTTTCCTCATTGTCGGTTGCGCGACGTTCGCGTTTGCCGCTGATCAGCCGCCGGCAAATCCTATCGGCAAGACGATGCCCGAGCCCGGCACGAATACAAGTTCGTGCTAAACGGCAAAGATTGGAGGCACGATCCCGGCAACCGCGAGTTCACCGGCTTCTATAACAACAGCGCCCTCGACCTGACCCGCGGCCGATATCTACCCGACAGTGGCCAATAAGTTCGCAGCACCAAAGTCCTTCGTCCTTCGTCCTTCGTAATTCGTAATTCGCAATTCGTAATTCGTAATTCATTCCCCATGCCCACCCTCGAATACTTGTGCGAACAAACCGGCACGACGATCGACGACATCGCCGAGCGCACGAAACTGCCGCTGAAGCGCGTCGAAGCCATCGCGCTGGGCCGCTGGACCCCCAGCTCCGAGGAACGCCGCCGCATCGCCGAAGCCTTCGCCCTGCCCGTCGAAGACATCGCCTGGGGCCACACCATGGACCCCCGCAACATCCGCTACCACCGCTTTGGCTTCAAGAAGCACTTCGATTCCTAGGGCTCACGAGTTCCCGAAGCGATCCTCGAAGCGCTTGCCGATCGGCCCGAGGTGTCGGTCGATTTCTGCCGCCCCGCCACGCTCAAGGCGTTGGTCGCGGCGCTGGAAAAAGCCAAGGACAACGGGCGGCCCTACCACGGGCCCTACCACGTGGTCCACTTCGACGGCCACGGCACGACGATCCCGCACGAAGCCTAGTGCTTTGTCAAAGTTAAACAGTGGGGTAAGCATCCTGCTTGCCGACGTCTTCGCCTCGTCGATCGCAAGCTGGAAGCTTACGCCACGAAACACGGCATCCCAATTTCTAGCTTTGACAAAGCACTAGACTAGTGCCGACCGGGGCGCATGAAAAAGCGGGGCCTCGGACGCACCAAAATACGCATTGGAGAAGCTGGGTGGCCAGGGGCAAGGCAACCACCCAACTACAATCGTCAGAGGCCCCGCGGGCCAGCTTTGTCGTCTCGATTCACGGGACGACGACCGCATGAAACGCACGCGGCGCGCCAAGCGGCGACTTTTGGCGAAAATCATTGCCGGCCGCGTGCAAATCGCGGGCAATCACTGGTTTCTTTTAATCCGTCGGCCGCGGCGCGAGCCAGCACGCGCCCTTACGCCAAATCGGTCATGATGTATTCTGCGTCACGTGGGGATTTTGCTGCAGCAGGATCGTACATCGCGGCAGCACGTTTGACCGCGCCCTCCGTGCGGCATTGCGATAAAATAACCTAGTTCCAGCCCAGCCCGCGTTCGATCGTCGGAGTCTTGTTGACGTGCAATCCCCGATATCTTACCTCGGCCCTGAAGCCCGCCGCGTGCTCATTTCGCTAAACCCGAACGCGGGCGCGCGATCGAGTGATTCGCTGATCGATCGCCTGACGGAATGCCTGGACAGCGAGGGCTTGGTGGTCGATACGTTTACCGATATCGATCGCTTGGCCAGCGAGGCCGCGTCGGCGATGGCTGAGGGCCGGCTGCGGGCGGTTGTCGCGGCAGGCGGCG
>JBGTKH010000384.1:0-7437 GCA_041744735.1 Pirellulaceae bacterium
GGCCGGGGCATCTCGGCGGGCGAGCCGCCCGGCGGCGCCGCTGGCTGAGGCGACCTGAAGCGGAGAGTCGGGCATGATCAAGTAGCTGGTGTACGGCGTGGTGATGCCGTAGGCGCTGGCCAAGCGCACGACTTCGTCCACCAACTCCTTCTGTTGACCATTGATTCGGATTTGATCGAGTAAGTATCCAACTTTGCGCCGCGCCCACAATTCCTCAACAAACGTTTTGTCTTCCGTCTGCGGCGCGAAGTCCAACTCGTACACAACTTGCTTATCATGCGGACCAACCTTGCCGTCCAAGATCACGGCCGAGTGCCCCGCGCCGTGATAACGGGCCAAGACGACTAACTGGTCGCCGTGAAACAGATCGGGTAATTCAGGCGGATAGACTTCCAGTAACCGCACGTCGCTGGTCGAAGTCAGTTTGAGGTTAGCGAGTACCGGGTGATGGATCTTGTCGAAGAAGCTGGCCACTTTCGCTTCCAAGTTTTCGCCGGGCCGCGAGTAACGGCTGAGAGCCCGCGTTTTCTCGGCGATTTGATCCAAAAACGCGGCGTTCAAATCATTGCCCACGCCAAAGGAAAAGATCCGTGTGTTGGCCAAGTTTTTCTTCGTGATGTCGGCCAGAATCTGGTCGGTGTTGGTTTCGCCGATCGTGGGCTGGCCGTCGGTAAAGAAGACGACAGTGAACATGCGATCCGGGTCGCCGGTGCGCATTTCCAGCGCGGCGGTCAGCGCCTGATGAATGGCCGTGCCGCCGCCAGCGTACAGATCGGAGACCCAGCCCTTGGCTCGTTTCAGGTATTCGTCGTTAGCGGGCACGAGCTGATCGCGGTACCGATCGACGGTGGTGGCGAAACTGATCAAGGCAAAGCGATCGTCGGCCGCTAGCCCGTCCAGACAATGCCGCAGCGCCAATTTCGTTTGGTCCATCTTCTTGTCGTGCATCATGCTGCCGGACGTGTCGACGACGAACACAATGTCGCGCGGCACCTTCTGGTCCTTCGACAGTTCGGCGCGCGGCGACAGCAACAGCATGACGTAGCCGTCTTCGCCGCTAATCGGCCGATGTTGCAGCGTGGTCAGGCCGATGTCCCGGCCGCTGCTGGTGTAGAAGAGTTGAAAGTCGCGGTCGAGCGCGGCGCTCATTTGCTCGAAGTAAACCACAGCTTCGTGATCGTTCAATTGATTGATCGTGATCTCGTGCGTGGGGCTGTAGATGGCACCGATCGCTTGCTGCGATTTGAGCGTCAGCGTGAGGCGAAAATCTTCCAGCGTGCTGGCCGCGGTGCGGTCGGACTTCAGCGGGTAAACGAACTCGACGATGTCGTGTTCTTTCTTGGCGACGGCCGTGAAGCTGACCTCCACCTTCTGATCGCCGTGGGGCGGGATCGGGAAGATGTTCAAACGCAACAGATTCGAGCCGATGTAATCCAGCAGCGCCGGGTTCTTCGTCTGCCGCACGATGCTGGTGTACATTTCTTTGGCTTTGTCGGCTTCGAGCATCTCGCCTTTGACCTTCTGTCCGTTCACCCACATCGCGAAGTCGCGGACGCTGGCGCCTTCCGGCACGGGAAACACATACGTGGCTTCCAGCATTCGGTCGGTGTGATTGCGAAAGGTCTGTTCGACTTTCGTCACCGCGACTTGATCTTCCAGCGTAACGCTGACGCGATGGTTCAACATTGCCAACGGCGTCAGATCGGGCTCGACGGGAATCAGCAACCCGCGGCCGTAAGCTACGCTGCTGCAGGTCAGCAACAAGACGGATAAAAGAAATGTGCGCTTCATGGTATCCCTCATTGTCAGATGTTCGCGTCGAGTTTCCGACGAAGCCCCTCTGCGTCTGTCGCAACCTATCTCGTTAGCAAGCTCCGGCTTGGTAACGCTGACACCGGAAGCTCTGCTTCCATTCCGCGAAGCAGAGCTTCGCCAACGTCGGTTCCCAAGCCGGAGCTTGGGAACCAGGTTTCGCTTTACGTTTCGTTACCGTCGTGCGACCCACGGGAACGGTGTGGTGACGATCACGGGCTTGGTGCTGACCTTCTCGCCCAGGATGCCTTCGAAGACGGAGCCGTACATCGTTTCGATCTTCTTCAGCGAGTGGCCGGCCAGCAGCATGTGCACTTGGCCTTGATTGCCGAGCACCCAGCGGCGCCCGATTCGATCCACAACCTCTTTCGCGCCGGGAGACGTGCGAGCGGCCGCTTGTCCGGCTTCATTAAAGCTCACGTCCGGGCCGTCGATGGGCGGCAGTTGAAGTACTGGGGCCAGCGGCTTGCCGGTGGGATCGCGATACGAGAGGGCACTCTCTTCACCCGGCGCCGGCGAGTCGAACGTGACAGCTTCAACCTTCAAACCGTGTTCGCGTGCCAGCCGCGCGGCGTGGGCTTCGCGAATCTGAGCTTTGAACGACGTGCCCGACTTCTCGTATTCGTCCAGCGACTGTTTCACGGTATCCACAACCCAGCGGGCCTCGCGTAGCAGCGTGGCCGAATCCACGGGTCCGGCAACCACGTGCAGCACGCGGCCGTCGGGTGCACAGAAATACGACGCGACGTTGCCGCCTTGCTTCTGCCCGGCGACGATTTGGAACGTGCCGACCTTTTGGAACGACGAGACAAAATGCTCGTTCAGAAATTCGCCGACCGCGGGGTTGGCCAGGGCGTTCACACGGAGCGCCTCGGCGTTGTTTCACGTAAAGTCCGGTTCTTCAAAATAGCCGGAGACGTGCAGCACGAAGACCAGCTTCTCCGCTTTGAGCGCCAGACGCCCGGCCTCGGCGGGCGATTCGACGAACTGCACCGACGTGCCAAATTCGCCGCAGGTTTCCTCGGCGGCCGCAAGTTGCGGGTGGAAATGGATGGCGCCGGCTGACAAGATTAATGCCAGCAGCGCGACGGTTGGCCAGCGACATGGTAGCGTTTTCATCTTCTCACCTCTTCTAAAAGGCCCCGTTAATAGGAATAGACGAATTGGTTTGACGATTGGTTTTTGGCTCGCGTCACTCTAGGATGGACATTCTTGACCGTCGATCCTTTTCTATCGGACTCGTCCGTCGTACTTGAGAAAAGGCCGGACGGGCAGGAGTGCCCATCCTACAGGCGGAAACGAACGAGCCTCCGTTTCGTTACGCGAATTGATCATTTCTCGAACTTAAAACTCTTCTGCTCGGCCTGCTTACGCACCGATTCGATGATCGCGGCGTCGAGCGTGTTGTCCGACTTTTCGGCCAGCGTGCGGCGCTGGTCAGCGACGTATTTGTCGCGAGCGTCGCTCAAATCCTTGATCTGCTGCTGGATTTGGCCCCGCTCCTTGATCGTCTTGTCGACGAACGCCTTGCGCTCTTCGACGCTCATCTTCCGCATAAATTCCGGAAGCTGATCATCCTTTAAATCTTCCAGCTTGATTTTACCCAAGCGGCAAGCGTCGCACAGGTCCCAAGTGGCGTTGTTGTACAGGACCGAGGCCTTGGTCTGAGCCCGCGCTGCCGCCACGCCCGCTCCGGCCTGAGCCGCGTTGGCGTCCTGCGCAGTCTGCCGATCCAACGCCTCTTTCTGCATCTTCACATCACCGTAGGCCAGATACGTCTTGTTCAATTCGGTGCTCAACCGGGTCAGTTCCTGATCCTGCGGAGCGGCGATGGCCGGAACGACCTCGTCCTGATTGATGCTCATGTACGAGCCGTCCGCCAGCTTCGCTCCTTCGGCCCACATCGTCTGAATGCCTTCATCGTGCCCGCCACAGAAGATGGTACTGACCGTAATCCCCTTGTTGGCCGCTGCGTGACACGAGTCGCGGAAGTTCACCGGCCCCTGCGTGAACGGCTCGTTGCCGGCGATGAAGATGCATTTCAACTCGCGGCTCGAACTGCTCCACTTGAGTTGCTTCACAGCTTCGTCGATCACCTGGCCGCAATACTCGTTGCCGCCATTAGTAGTCAGTTTGAAAAGTTCTTCAGAGACGCGATCCAGATTATCCGTCAGCGGCAACACCATGCGAATGTGTCCGTCCTTGGCGGACAGGTTATTGTTGCCGTACTCAAACAACGCCACGTGCAGTTCCGGCCGCCGCCCGTCGCGCGAGGTCGTGGCGAATTCGTTGACAATCTTCCAAAGCTGCGACTTCGCCTGCACGATCAGCCCGTCCATGCTGTTGCTGGTATCGAGCAGAATCGCCATTTCAATGCGCGGCGCGGGCGCCACCTTCGCCGCATTGGGCTCATCCGCCGACGCAGGCTGCAAAAAAACGATGCCGACCGCAAACACAACCGCCAACACACTCCACCGAACCATTCGCGTACACATGACTGTTCCCTCCACTTGATGAGACTTGGATAACTTGTCGGTCCTTGCCTCTACCAACAAGACGATGCCAAGCAAGGATTCGTTTCACACCTACCTTTTTACCAGAAAACAGGCCTGTGGAGTGTAACAATGGTGTAACGCGAACGGCGTCAGGCGAACGGCGTGAACGGGGTCGGGAGTCTTTTTCAGTTTTGGCGGAGACCGCTTGCTAATCGGCTAACCCTCCAATCGCCCATCGGAGGCCGCGCGATTGATTCGCTGCTGAATATCGTGGATCGAAAACGCGCGACGGATAAATCTCCTTCGTCGCGGGTTTCGCGTCCGTGGTCCACGAGATGCACGAACCATACAACATCGACAGTCCGTCTTCCAATCGCAACTCCGTCGGT
Source organism: Pirellulaceae bacterium (assembly GCA_041744735.1). GTDB lineage: Bacteria > Planctomycetota > Planctomycetia > Pirellulales > Pirellulaceae > JBGTKH01. The sequence continues at coordinate 4,697 of JBGTKH010000384.1, forward strand.
TCGATCTTGCTGCGGCAATTTACATGAAAATGCGGCGACTCGCACGTGTTTAGCGTAGTAACATTGCTTGCAGTCCGCTAGCATGCGTACGGCTTGGGTACGCCCTACGATGCAAGCCGGCGAAACATGTACGGGGCGTAAACCCCACGGTGAACCGCCGACCAGCCGGCTTACGCCGGCCGTTCGCCACGTGCCACATGACGCCGGCCAAGGTCCGGCGGGAATTGATCCATGCTTCGCACAATTGTTACTACCTCGCTCCGCCAGCCGATTATTGTATTGGCCTTGGCTTGTGCCTTGTTGGTGATCGGCTACCGCACGCTGCGCAACGCCCCGCTGGACGTGTTCCCGGAATTCGCGCCGCCGCTGGTCGAAATCCAAACCGAAGCGCCGGGCCTCTCGACCGAAGAAGTCGAAAGCCTGATCACCGTGCCGCTGGAGAATGCGCTGAACGCCACGCCGCGGCTGAAGGTGATGCGCTCCAAGTCGGTGCTCGGCCTGTCGTCAGTCGTGCTGATCTTTCAGGACGGCACCGATTTGATGGAGTCCCGGCAATTGGTCCAAGAGCGATTGACGATCGAGGCCTCGCGGCTGCCGGCCGTCGCCAAGCCGCCGGTGATTCTGTCGCCGCTGTCCTCGACCAGCCGCGTGATGAAGATCGGCATCTGGTCCGAAAAACTGTCACAAATGGAGATGACCGAGCTGGCCAAGTGGACCATCCGCCCGCGGCTGATGGCCGTGCCGGGCGTGGCGAACGTGGCGATTTGGGGACAGCGCGACAAACAGTTTCAGGTGCTGGTCGATCCCGAACGGCTGCGAGCCCACGGCGTATCGGTGGCCGCGGTCGAGAAAGCCGCCGGCGACGCAGCGATCGTGTCGGGCGGCGGGTTCATCGACACTCCGAACCAACGTCTGCCCGTGCGGCACCTGTCATACATCATGGAAGCCGACGACTTGGCTCGCACCGTGGTCGCGTATCGCAGCGGTGCGTCGCTGCGATTGGGCGACGTGGCCGACGTACAAATCGGATTCCCGCCGCCGATCGGCGACGCCATCATCAACGACGTGCCGGGCCTGCTATTGATCGTCGAAAAGCAACCGTGGGGCAACACGCTGGAAGTCACGCACAAGGTCGAATCCGCACTGGCCGCGATGAAGCCGGGATTGGCCGACGTGCACGTCGACGCCACAATCTTCCGGCCCGCCACGTTCATCGAGCGGTCGTTGGAAAATCTTTCATTCGCCATGATGATCGGCTGCGTGCTAGTGATCATCATCTTGTCGCTGTTCTTATTTGACTGGCGGACCGCGCTGATCAGCTCGACGGCCATCCCGCTGTCGCTGGTCGCGGCGGCGGTTGTGCTGCGGTACGCGGGCGTGACGATGAACACGATGGTGTTGGCCGGGCTGGTGATCGCGTTGGGAGAAGTCGTGGACGACGCGATCATCGACGTGGAAAACATCGTCCGCCGGCTGCGACTTAATCGCGCGGCTGGCAATCCGCGGACGGCGTATCGCGTGGTGCTCGACGCATCGCTGGAAGTCCGCGGGGCGGTCGTCTACGGCAGCTTCACCGTGATGCTGGTCATCATGCCGGTGTTTTTCCTGGAGGGCCTGTCCGGCTCGTTCTTCCGGCCGCTGGCGATGGCGTACCTGTTGGCGATTTTGGCATCGCTGATCGTGGCTCTTACGGTCACGCCGGCCATGAGCTTGCTGCTGCTGCCCGGCGCCGTCGACCAGCGGCACGAGTCGCCGTTGGTGCGGCTGCTGAAAGTACCTTATCGGTCGCTGCTGCCGAAGTTCATCGAGCGGCCGGTCGTGTCAGTCGTCGCTCTGATCGCGGTGTTGATCGGCACGGCGGCAACGATCCCGATGCTGGGCGAAGAGTTTATGCCCAAGTTTCAGGAGACCGATTTCCTGATGCACTGGGTCGAGAAGCCCGGCACGTCGATCGAAGCGATGGACCGCATCACGGTACAAGCAAGCAAAGAGTTGCGGTCGGTTCCCGGCGTGCGCAATTTCGGCTCGCACATCGGCCGGGCCGAAGTGGCCGATGAAGTGGTCGGCCCGAATTTTACAGAGCTCTGGATCAGCCTGGACGAGGACGTCGACTATCAAAGCACCGTGGACAAGGTGCAGGAGATTGTGAACGGCTATCCCGGCTTGTATCGCGATCTGCTGACGTACTTGCGCGAGCGGATCAAGGAGGTGCTGACGGGGACCAGCGCCAGCATCGTCGTGCGCATTTACGGCGACGACTTGGCCACGCTGCGCGATACCGCTCATGACGTTGAAGCGGCCATTCACGAGGTGCCGGGCATTATCAATCTAAAGGTCGAGCCGCACGTGCTCGTGCCGCAATTGAACGTGCGGCTGAACCCCGAGGCCGCGGAGCAATTCGGCCTGACCGCGGGCGATGTGCGGCGAGCAGCCACGACGTTGGTGAAAGGCACGAAGGTCGGCGAGGTGTACGATCAGCAGAAGATTTTCGACGTCGCCGTGTGGGGCGTCCCCGACGTGCGCTGCGACATGGCGGCCGTGCGCGAACTGCTGATCGAAACACCCAGCGGCGGACACGTACCGCTGGGCGACGTGGCCGACGTGGCGATCGTCGCCGCGCCGAATGAAATCAAACGCGAAAATGCGTCGCGGCGGATCGACGTCACGTGCAATGTTCAAGGGCGCGATCTGGGCAGCGTCGCTGAGGAAATTGAGCAGCGCGTGCTGCAAGTTTCCTTTCC
>JBGTKH010000385.1:0-7438 GCA_041744735.1 Pirellulaceae bacterium
CTGACCAATGACCAATGACCAATGACCAATGACCAATGACCAATGACCAATGACCAATGACCAATGACCAATGACCAATGACAAATGACAAATGACAAATGACAAATGACAAATGACAAATGACAAATGACAAATGACCAATGACCAATGACCAATGACCAATGACCAATGACCAATGACCAAGCCGCTCGTTGAGATCAAAAACCTGCAAACGCACTTCTTCACCGATGAAGGTGTCGTGAAAGCCGTTGAGGACGTCTCGTTGACGATCCCCAAGGGCAAGACGCTCGGCTTGGTCGGCGAATCGGGGTGCGGCAAGTCGGTGACGGCCCTGTCGCTGATCGGGCTGATCGCGTCTCCGGGCCGCGTGGTCGGCGGCTCGATCACGCTGCACGATAACGGGCACGCCGTGGATCTGACAAAGCTGCCGGAAGCCGAATTGCGCCGCATGCGCGGCGCGAAAATTTCTATGAACTTCCAAGAGCCGATGACGTCGTTGAACCCTGTGTTCACGGTCGGGGCACAAATCATGGAGGCGATTCAACTGCATCAGCACGTGGGCCGTGCGGAGGCGCGCCTCAGGGCCATCGAAAGCCTACGCAAGGTGCGCGTGCCTGCGCCCGAGCAGCGCGTGAACGAATACCCGCACCAATTCTCCGGCGGCATGCGGCAGCGCGTGATGATTGCCATGGCGCTGGCCTGCAACCCCAAGCTGCTGATCGCCGACGAGCCCACGACGGCACTGGACGTCACGATTCAGGCGCAGATCTTAGATTTGCTCCGCGAATTGCAGCAGGATCAGGGGATGTCGATCCTGCTGATCACACACGACCTGGGCATCATCGCCGAGATGGCCGACGAAGTGGCAGTGATGTACGCATCGAAGGTCGTCGAGCGGGCGCCGGTCAAAGAGCTGTTCGCCAACCCGCGGCATCCTTACACGCACGGCCTGTTCGATTCGCGGCCGCGGCCGGGCATGCACAAGCAACAGAAGCTGACCACGATCGTGGGCATGGTCCCCAGCCCGCTACGGTTTCCGCAGGGCTGCAAGTTTCATCCGCGCTGCCCGTATTGCGAAGATCGCTGCCGCCAGGAAGAGCCTGTGTTGCGAAATTTGGATCCGGAACATTTAGTACGCTGCCATTTTGCGGAAGAGATTCAGTACGAGAAGAAGTAGCGTCACCAAACCGCGACCATAGATGACGATGAACAACGTTTTGCTCGACGTGAAAAACCTGAAGAAATACTTTCCCGTGCGCCGCGGCTTGTTTCAGCGCGCAGTCGGGCATGTTAAGGCCGTCGATGATGTGACGTTTCAGATCGACGAGGGAGACACGCTCGGCTTGGTGGGCGAGAGCGGCTGCGGCAAAACCACCGTCGGACGAACGCTGCTGCGGCTGTACGAACCGACCGCCGGCACGATTACCTTCGACGGCAATGCGGTCAACGAACTCGAAGGAGCCCAATTGCGGACGCTGCGCCGCGACATGCAGATCGTGTTCCAAGATCCGTTCAGCTCGCTCAACCCGCGTATGACGATCAAAGGCATCGTCGAAGAAGGCTTGCTCGTGCACCGCGTTGGCAATAAGCAGGAGCGACTCGATCGCGTGCGGCAGGTGCTGGAGCGAGTAGGCCTCGATCCGAGCTACATCAATCGTTACCCACACGAATTCTCCGGCGGGCAGCGGCAGCGGATTAGTATCGCGCGGGCGTTGGCTCTGAATCCGCGGTTCATGGTGCTCGACGAGCCGATCTCCGCACTGGACGTGTCGATCCAATCGCAGATCATCAATTTGCTGAACGAATTGAAAGACGAATTTGAACTAACGTATCTGTTCATCTCGCACGATCTTTCGGTTGTTGAATACATTTCTGATCACGTGGCTGTGATGTATTTGGGCGAGCTTGTCGAGACGGCCACCAGCGAGCAGCTTTACAAAAACCCACTGCACCCGTACACCAAAGCGCTGCTCTCGTCGATTCCGTCGCTCGATCCGACGTCCAAGCGCGAGCGCATCGTGCTGGAAGGCGACGTCCCCAGCCCCATCAATCCACCCTCCGGCTGCCGGTTCCATCCGCGTTGCCCTGTCGCGATGGACATCTGCCAGCGCATTTCCCCCAAGCCGCTCGACGTCGACGGCCACGTCGTCCGCTGCCACGCGGTCGAGAAGGAACTGGGAATCTTTGTCAGTTCCGATGAATTGGCTGCGACGGCGCCGTCAACGTAGCCGAAGTCGTGAGACTTCGGTTTTCTGGTCGCGTCCACACTAACTAACCGAACTCTCACGAGTTCGGCTACGAGAAAACTGCGAGTGTTGTCATACTTAGCATGGCCACGCAAGCTTGTTACAATGCACAGAGCGATCTACAAGCCGAGGAATCAAAGCATGAACGACGTATCCGACAACACTGCGACGACTTTTCAGCCGGTGGCAGCGTCAACGCTCTGTGGCGAACAGCGCATTGTGTTGGACGGCATTTCATGGAACACTTACGAAACGCTGTTGGATGAAATTCAGAACGGCGGTGTTCGCTTGGCCTACGATCACGGGAGATTGGAGATCATGTCGCCGTCTCTGCCGCATGAAAAGTACAAGCGGCTTTTGGGCCGCATGATAGAGATTCTGGCCGAGGAGTTGGACTTGCCGATTAACAGCGGCGGATCGACCACCTTCCGCCGTGAGGAACTGTTGTGTGGCATTGAACCTGACGAGTGCTATTGGCTGCTTCACGCATCGGACGTCGCGCACAACGACACGATCGACCTGTCTGTCGATCCTCCGCCCGATTTGGCCATCGAGGTGGACATCACTTCCAGTTCGTTGGACAAAATGGTGATTTGTGCGGCGCTGCAAATTCCCGAGGTGTGGCGTTTTGACGGTCGAGATCTGCACGTCCAGCAGCTTCAGCGTGACGGCACGTACCTGCCGGTCAGCGCCAGCCCAAGTTTTCCGAACGTACCTCTCGACACATTAGCCGAGTATTTAGCATTGCGAAGCCGGATCGATGAACGACAGTGGGTTAAAGAGTTTCGCCAGTGGGTGCGAGATGAATTTGTTTCGGAATAGTCCTTTAAAGTGCATCCGACATCATGCGTGATCACATAGACATCCAAGGCGTCCGTCTGCAGCTTAGCCATCCGCATGACGCGGTTGGCGAGTGGATTGGGCAGCACGAGATTTTGAAGCAACTGTTGGCCTGTTGGTTGGTGGTCAGCGACGGGGATTTGCCGCTCACGCCGCGGCTTATCGGCACGCCGGGAATCGGGAAGACGGCGCTGGGGATGGCTGGGGCGCGGATGCGGAAGCAGGAACTGTACATTTATCAGTGTACAGCGGACACGCGGCCCGAGGATTTGTTGGTGACTCCGGTGCTGGCCGAAAGCGGCAAGATTTCTTATCACGCTTCGCAGGTGGTCACCGCCATGCTTCGCGGCGGCGTCTGTTTGCTGGACGAAGGCAATCGGATGAACGAGAAGTCGTGGGCCAGTCTCGCGCCGCTGCTTGATCATCGCCGCTATGTCGAATCGATCATCGCCGGCATCACCATCCCCGCGCATTGCGACTTCCGCTGTGCGGTGACGATGAATCAGGATGAATCCACGTACGAAATCCCGGATTACATCCTCAGCCGTTTGCAGCCGACGCTACAGCTCGGCTTTCCCAGCCGCCACGACGAGATGGCCATCTTGCAATACCACTTGCCGTTCGCCGAGATGGACATGCTGGCCATGACGGTCGAGTTTTTGCAGCAGTCGCACGAGTTGAACCTGGACTTCTCGCCGCGCGACGGCATTAACATGCTGCGGTACGCCATCAAGCGGCTGGCTCAGGCGGCCGATCATCCGCTGAGCAAAGATGAAGCGTGGCGCGAATCGCTCGAGCGTTGCCTGGGCGAAGAGGCTCTCGACTTGGAAGCGCTGGCCGAACGCCGTAGCGGTACGCTCGGCGGCGACGCCGTGCCGCTGGGACTCGGCGATTTCTTCTTCGCCCCCGACGATCCCCTGCACCCCGACCGCGGCGATGAAGATGATGACGACGATGAGGTGCTGTTTTGAGGGTGCAGGGTTCGGTGTTCTGGGTTAAGGGGTTAGAACTTTCAAACATTTCGTTCTACCTGAATTTGCAAATGAGCGCACCGCAGAACGTGATTGCCGTCGTCTTTGATTTTGACGACACACTGACGGACGACTCGACCACAAAACTTCTGGAATCCCGCGGTATCGACACCGCGAAGTTTTGGAAGAAAGAAGCTGCTGCCTTGCTGGCTGACGGCTGGGATCCGACGTTGGCGTACTTGAAGTTGATCTTGGATCGAGTTGGTCCAAGCAAGTCCTTTAAGAGGCTGACGAATTCGCAGTTAAGAGAATTCGGAAGCACACTGAAGATATACAAAGGCGTGCCGAAATTATTCACCGACCTGCGGGCAATTGCCATCGAACACAAGCTGTCGAATCCGGTCGTTGAGTTTTACGTAATCAGCGGTGGCCTAGAGGAAATAATTCGCGGGTCAAGAATTGCCAAGCATTTCACAGGAATCTGGGGCAATTGTTTGTGGGAAGACCCGGCAGTAGGCTACGTGACGCACATCAAGAACCTTGTTTCCTTTACCGAGAAGACGAAACATCTTTTTGAAATCAACAAGGGGCTCGTAGAAAAAACGCGTCAGGAGCATTACGCTGTTAACGAGCTAGTCGAAAAAAGCGCTCGCCGCGTGCCATTTCAAAACATGATTTACGTTGGCGATGGGTTGACGGACGTGCCATGCTTTTCATTGATCGAATCAAATGGCGGGACGCCGTTTGGCGTCTTCGATCCCAAGAAAGATGGCTCGCCGAAAAAAGCGTACGAGACGTTGGTCGCTACGAAACGCACGACGTCAACGAACTCGCCGCACTATGGCAAGACTGACGACCTCGGATCTTTGCTTCGAGCAGCCGTCAAGCAGATTTGCCTTCGTTTGGACGTTGAGTCCCGGACGGCTTAGCCTGCTTAGCTTCGCTACGGGCAACTGCCGCTGTGTAGTTTGCCACAATTCTGCTTGTGGATTTCATACCGGCATTGACCATCTGGGCAATCGTCAGCTTTTTGACCGGCTTGTTCGACATGGCAACCTCCATGGAGAAGTGACATCCATTGACGCGGGAGGTTACTTGAAAGACCTATCTCGCGTCAAGTGTGCACAATTCTACATAAAGCCTGCTGGATGCGGCTATCCCCCTACTTGTTTCCTCAATCCCCATTTCCACGGGCTCCCTTGAGTCGCTCGGCATTCTGCTTGATTTCCCGCTCGATGGCATGGGATTGACGTCGGCCGAGCGACTAGCAGCCGGTAGTGGCACTGGGGATTCGACGATACAATCGGTTGCAATCGGCCGGCAACACCGTGCATTACCAGTTCCAAGTCTTCCCATCGTCCATTACGACGACATGCCACACAAACTGCTGCAAATCGGTCCGCGGATCACGGCGCTGCCGATCATTCATGGCAGCGGCGATTTTGCGTTGGAAGTGCGGCGGGTGATGCTTGAGGAACCGTTTGATTGCGTGGCCGTGCCGCTGCCGTCGTCGTTTCAGGCGGATGTCGAGCGCGCGATTCAATTCCTGCCCACGCCGACAATGGTGACACAGTCCGAGACGCCCCGGTTTCGCACCGAATGGACGCCGGAGATCGACGAACTCGACGAGTTCGATGACCAGGATGACGATCTGACGCTCAGCTACGTGCCGATCGATCCATGCCAAGGTGTGATCATGGCGCTGCGCATCGCGCTGGGCGAGCACATTCCGCGGGCCTTTATCGACTTGGAAACGGCGAGTTTCGAACCTCACAGCGCGGTGCTGCCCGACCCTTACGCGCTGAAGAAGGTCTCGATCGAGAAGTTTGCGGCGGCGTTGTTGCCCGCGATCGCTCGTCCGTCGGCCGGCCAGCCACAGGAGCGCGTCGTGCACATGGCCGCTCGATTGCGCGAATTGGAGCAGCAATACAAGTCGATTCTGCTCGTCTGCTCCGTGCTCGATTGGCCGTGGATTCGCGAAGCCTACGTCGAACAAACTCCATCGACGGCCGAACACGATTCTGTCGAAGAAACCGTCGTCTATGAACCGGATGCGCAGACTCTGATCTTCATGCTCGGCGAACTGCCCTTCATCACGGCCTTGTACCAACGGGCTCGGGCGGAATTGGAAGATGACGAGAATCTGTCCATCGACGGCGTAAAGGAGTTGCTGCTGGCCGCGCGCGATTCCTACCGCGCGGATTTGAAACAGCGGGCTCGTAAAATCACGCCGCACCTATTACGAACCTGTCTGCGCTACATTCGCAATCTGTCTCTGATTGAGAGGCGGATGACGCCGGACTTGTACACGCTGGTCATGGCGGCCAAGCAAATCGCCGGCGACCAGTACGCGCTGCACGTGGCCGAGAAGGCTCGCGACTATCCTCATCAGCAGTCGACCGGTTTCGAGCCGATCAAGCTGGGCATCGAACAAGGGCGATTGCCCGGCGACGAGATTGTGGACTTGGTCAGCCGCTTGCCCGGCCCGGCGCTAACGTGGCGCACGTGCGAGTTACGCCGCCGCCCTGATCGCCGCGAAGTCGAAAAATGGCAAATGCGTTGGAATCCATTCATGCATTGCAGTTGGCCGCCTGAAGATGAACTGATCGAAAACTTTCGCGCCCACGTGTTCAACCGCGCCAAGGCGATCATGGGTGCCGATTTGGCCCGCACCGAAAAGTTCACCACCAGCGTGCAAGACGGAATTGACATCCGCGAGACGCTCCGGCATTGGTATGAAGGAGACATCTATGTCAAGGTCCTGCCGCCGAATCGCGGGAATCTGGATTCGGTTGTGATGTTGTTCGATTCGCCGGCCGATCCGCGCGATTACCCGTGGCGGTCCACTTGGTACGCCGAGCACGCCAGCGAATCGACATTGGTCTTTTTCTCCAGTGATTATCGCAATGAGATGGTCGGACCGGGCATCGGACTGGCCACGTATGGCGGTGCGCTGTTCATTTTCCCACCTGTTGCCATTTCCGACGTGTGGCTCGATCCGCGGCTGGATTTCACTGAAACAATGGAAGAGCGATTGTTGGCCGCCGCCTGTCTGCACAGCCAATGCCGGCAAATCGCATTGCTCAGCCCGCTGCCACCGGGCCCCGGCTGGCGGCGACTGGCCAAGCGATTCGGCAAAAGTTGGGTGCACGTGCCGCTAAGTCACTTCAGCGACTCGACCATCCAACAACTGCGGATGGCGCACGTGCTGAACGGCAAAGAAGTGCGCAGCTACGCGGCACAGTTCATTCGCCGGGTGTGAGTTTGCATCCCACTTGGGCACGTAATGGGCTGCGTCCCAATTTCGTGAGGCGAACAAGAATGAACTGAGGGTGGCTGGGGCTGAGTCCGCGAAGCCCCAGCTTGCGATGCACTGGGGCT
>JBGTKH010000386.1:0-6123 GCA_041744735.1 Pirellulaceae bacterium
CCAGCGTGCGTTGCACTGGGGATTCGCGGACTCAGCCCCAGCCACCCAAAGCTGAATGGCAATTTGGTGTTGGGCTAACCCCGAAAGCAAAGCCATGACTATTAACGACCTGCCCGACGATCTGTCGCAGTGGCCGGTCGATCCGTTCTTGCTCTTGGGCGTGACGCACGCAACTGACGCGCGCGAGGCACGCCGTGCCTATGTGCGTTTGATCCGCCGCTTCAAGCCCGAGCACGCTCCGGAACATTTTCAACGGATTCGTGAAGCGTACGAATTCGTACAGCGGCAGATCGAAGTCCGCCAGCGATACGGAGACATTTGGAGCGACAATGAAGACAACGGCGACCAAGCGGACGACGACCGCTCGGACTTCGCCCCCGTGAGCGACTTCGATACGCCGGCTGATTCCTCTCCCGAAAACTTTGTCCTAAGCACCGACTCGAAGTCCATTGGTCAGCAACCGCCGCGGCCCTCGCGCACATCGAGATCATCTCGCCCACTGGCAGCCGCCCTCGCGCCGAGTCCTGAAGAAAAATGCGCCGAGATCTGGCGATCCGCTGTGAATGGCGACGAGGCCGATGCTTACGCGCGGCTGCTGGCTCTGCGCGGTCAGCACGAGCGTGGCCATCCAGAAATCTGCGTGCGGCTGTATTGGCTACTCACCGCGCAGCCGCAACTTGACCCCGAACGCCAGCCGTGCGACTGGCTGGCCGAAGGTCTGCGTGCCAGTGCGTTGTCAGGGCCGCCGGCCGAATTGTATCGCCGCGAGCTGGTTGACAACCCGCGCGAAGCAACCAGCCAGCGCTGCACCGATTCGTTGTCAGTCAATGCCACGCCTGGTGCACTGGCCGATTTCGTCGAATGGCGCTGGCGGGCTTGCGGACTGATTGAACAGTGGAACGTGATCGTGCGCGACTTGCCGCAAATTCGCGACCGCGTGGTGTTTGACGACGAGGACACGTGGGGCCGGCTGCTGCTGATCGCCATCGATCAACTCGCCTGGGCCGAGCGCGACGAAGCACACGCGGCCGTGCAAGCTTGCCGCCACGAAATCGAACAGCTCTCGCACGTGCACTCGTCGCTGTCCGATCACCTTGACCGCATGGATTTGCTGTTCGAGGTGGCCGAAGGTTACCGCCGCATTCGCTATGCGGTCCACGTTCCCGCCGAGTGGATCAAACTGATTCCGCTGTCGTGGACGCGGCCGATCGAGGAACTGCGCCCGCGGCTGATGCCGGTCCTGCAAAGCATGGCGCAAGACCCGCCGGCCGCTCTGCAAAAGTTCGCCCTGATGGCCGGCCACAGCTCGGCCGCCGCGGCACAACTGGGCCATTTGATCGAACGCTGTTACTTTCAAGAGGTGTTCTTTCATGAACAGCACGAGCGCGATTGGCAGGTGGTGCGCGACGCCGTGCAGCGTTTTCTGCGGCTGCATCCGGGTTACTATCGGCAGTTGCGGCACGAGCTGCTGCAATTCTGCATCCACGAAGCGATCGATCCCGAATGGTTCGGGCAAATCGCCGACGAATCGCCGCATGCCTGGAAAGAGGACAACGTCAGTTGGCTGGATACGATTCGCGACGACGGCCCGATGCGGTATGTTTATCTGGCCTATCGAACTTTTTGGGGCTGACACCGGTCGGTGCTTCACATGGCAAAACGCATTGTCATTGCAGTTGTCGTGGTCGTCGCGCTGGTTGGGCTGTTGGCGTACAGCCAGTATCGGCATGAGCCGCTGAAGGTTTCGGGGTTCATTGAGGCGGATGAGATTCGGCTCGGTTCGCGCGTCGGCGGGCGCGTCGAGCGGGTGTTTGTCGATGAGGGGCAGCAGGTGCCGGCCGGCGATCTGCTGATCAAGCTGGAAGAGTTCGACTTGCAGTCGCACAAGGCGGAGGCCAAAGCCAACGTCGAGGTGTGGCAAGCGGAGCTCGAACGGCTGCAAAATGGATATCGCACCGAAGAGGTTGCACAGGCCGAAGCGCGCGTCGAGCGGTTCACGGCAACGGTCGAGAAGTTGGTGAACGGTCCGCGCGAGGAAGAAATCGGCGCGGCCAAATCGCGGCTGACGCTGGCCGACGCGCAACTGGAACGCGCCACATTGTCGTACAATCGGATCACGAGCTTGTTCGCCAAAGAAATGGGCGCCGTCACACGCGATGACATGGATCGTGCGACGGAAGAGTTGAAGGTTGCCGAAGCCACCAAGCAGGTGCGGGAACAAGAACTTCAATTGCTATTAAAAGGAACTCGCCGCGAAGAAATCGCCGAAGCCAAAGCGGAACTCAAAGAGGCCACCCAAGCTTTGCAATTGCAACAAAGCGGCTTCCGACGCGAGGAAATCGACAAAGCTGAAGCACAAGTCGCCGCCGCTCAGGCCGCTGTGCAAGTGATCGAAATGCAACTCGCGGAACTCGAAATCCGCACCGAAGTGCCCGGCATCATCGAGGCCTTGGAACTTCGCCCCGGCGATCTGGTCGCACCCAACGCCCCGGTCCTATCGCTGCTGGACACCAGCCATCTCTGGGTGCGAGCCTACGTGCCCGAAAACCGTCTGAACATTCAAGTCGGACAGAAATTCAAAATCACCGTAGACAGCTTTCCCGATGAACATTTCACAGGCGAAGTAACCTACATCTCCCCGCAAGCCGAATTCACGCCTAGCAACGTGCAAACCGTGGAAGAGCGATCGAAGCAAGTGTTCCGCATCAAGGTCACGCTGAAACAGGGCCTCGACAAATTACGGCCGGGAATGGCGGCGGATGTGTGGTTGGAGGAGTAGTCACTTGTCATTTGTAAGAAGGCAACTCGGAGCGGCGCGAGGAGATAACCGCGGATGGGATAGGGTAGCTTTATGTCATCGGAGAGTTTCGAGAAGCTGCGCGTCTATCAGTTAGCCGAACAGTTATCGGATGAGATTTGGGGATTGGTGTGTAAGTGGAGCAACTTTGCCAAGGACACCGTGGGAAAGCAGATTGTCCGCTCGGCGGACGCAGTGGGCGCGAACATCGCCGAAGGTACGGGCCGAGGAACCTACCAAGATAATCGTCGGTTTGTTCGCGTTGCACGGGGATCGTTGTACGAAACGCGTCATTGGTTGAGGCGGGCCTACACGCGCCGCTTGTTGACGAAAGCTCAGATTCAAATCCTCAAGCCACTCATCGACGAACTCGGCCCGAAACTGAATGCCTATCTAAAATCCATTGGCAACGAGGAAACATAGCGCACCGATCACCGCGGCACCGAACCGCTTACGCACTTCTTGCAAATGACAAGTGACCAATGACAAGTGACCAATGACAAGTGACCAATGACAAGTGACCAATGACCAATGTCATCGAAGTTGATGAACTTACGCGCCGCTTCGGCGACTTAACCGCCGTCGACGGCGTCAGCTTCCGCGTTCGCCGATCTTCGATTTTCGGTTTGCTCGGTCCCAATGGCAGCGGCAAGTCGACGATTATTCGGATGCTGTGCGGCGTGTTGGCGCCGACGGCGGGCGATGCTCGGGTGTTGGGGTATGACGTGCGGACGGACGCGGAAACGATTAAACGCCGCATCGGCTACATGTCGCAGCAGTTCAGTTTGTACGCCGACCTCTCGGTGCGCGAGAACTTGGATTTTTATGGGCGCATTTACGGCTTGGACCGACAAAGTCTGCGCGAGCGGCGCGACACGGTGTTGGAGCTGACGTCGCTGGGCGACCGGCTGGAACAATTGGCCGGCACGTTGTCGGGTGGATGGAAGCAGCGGCTGGCATTGGCCTGTGCGCTGATTCACGAGCCGGACGTGATCTTTCTGGACGAACCGACGGCGGGGATTGACCCAGTGGCGCGGCGGCAACTTTGGGATTTGCTGTTCGAGTTATCGGCGCGCGGCGTAACCTTGTTTGTCACTACCCACTACATGGACGAAGCCGAACGCTGCACCGACGTGGGTTACATCTATCAAGCGAAACTGTTGGTGTTGGGTGAGCCGGCCGATTTGAAGCAGTTGCCGCAAGTCACGCCGTCGGGCACGCGGCGATACGAGCTGTCAGTTTCCGCGCCGGCTCAGCGGCTGGCGGCGCTGCGGAAACTGCCCGGCGTACACGACGCGACGCTGTTCGGTGACACGATCCACTTGCTCGCCTCCGACGATGTGCCGCGCGAAGCGCTGCTGGAAGACACAGCGGCGCCCGCCAAGCCAGCCGAAATTCGCGAAATTGCCCCGACGCTGGAAGACGTTTTCGTCACACTAACTCGCAATGCCGAACAACGTCGCAGTGAACCAACCTCGCGGCCGATTGCCGCTGACACCGACGTGTCTCCCGCGGCGATGCCACGAGACGATGCACCGGGTGATGAATCAGCCGACGATGCGGCGGGCACAGCACGGCCGGCGCGGTCGCATCCCAGCAACAACACGACGCGCACGATGGAAGGCTTTTGGGCTATCTTGATCAAAGAATTCTTCCACATTCGCCGGCAGCCGTCCACGATTTTTTTCATGCTCGGCGTGCCGGTGATGTTAACCCTCATTTTCGGTTACGCCATCGATACGAACATCGAGAACATTCCTACGGTTGTCCTCGACCTCGACGGCCGGCACCATGCCCGTGAGCTAGTGGAAGGGTTCGTCAACACGCACAAATTCGAGGTGGTCGAAAGAGTGTTCGACGCCGAATCGCTGCACCAGTCGATGACATCAGGTCGCGCAAAAGTCGGCATTGTGATCCCGCCAGATTATTCGAACCGAATGATCAGCGGCGAACAGGTTCCAGTCCAAGTCCTCATTGTCGGCAGCGATTCCCAAGTCGCAATTACCGCGCAGAATTCAGCAAATCTCCTGGGATTGAATCTGTCGCTGAAAATGGGGAGGGATAAAGCGGAAGCGATTCAAGCAACCCCAGCCCGCGACTCCGCCGGAAGAACGGCACTACCCGTAGAAATGCGACCCCGCCTGCTGTACAATCCCGATCTCGAAAGCGCGCGTTTTTTCGTACCAGGCTTGGTCGGAATCATTGTGCAACTCGTTACTGTGTTTCTAACTTCGTTTGCCGTAGTTCGTGAGCGTGAAATGGGGACGTTGGAGCAACTGTTCGTGTCACCCGTGAGCCGAACGGGCCTACTCACTGGCAAGATTATACCCTACGCGATTGTCGGCTTTGTCGAGACTTTGGTCGTACTAGCCGTCATGGTGTTCGTCTTCGATGTACCGATTACCGGTAGTATTCCATTGCTACTGTTGTTGTCGTCACTCTTTATCTTGTGCGCTCTCGGTCTCGGCTTGCTGATCTCTACGCTTGCTAAAACGCAGGTTGAGGCCGTCCAATTCGCGTTCTCCACCATGTTGCCCTCCGTGCTACTATCGGGATTCATGTTTCCTCGCAGTGAAATGCCCTGGCCAATTCAATGGCTTACCCTGGTTATACCAGTCACATATTTCATTGAAATCCTTCGCGCGATTGTAATTCGCGGAGCAGGTTTTCTCGATGTATACCGATGGGTATTTTGTCTGGCATTGTGTTGCGTTTCTGTAATCTTCCTAAGCCTAGCTCGCTTTCGAAAGCAATTAACCTAATTTCAAGCCATGCAATTGATTCCGTGCGCGGCGCCGACAAGCGCAAACAAGTGACGTCGTTGGCAATGCCGCTCTTTAGCGCTGTACAAGTGATGCAAAGTTGCTTAAACGAGCCCTAGAGAGCGGTCTATCCTTCACTCGAACTATTTACAGCTTGCGATGACCAACCCGAAAACAATACTAAAGCCGATCGCTTGGTTCAGCGTTTTCGTCGCATCGGCACTATACTTGGCCTGTATTGTTATCGAAATTCCCGCGAACACAGCTCCGCTTTCATGTTGGGTAAGAGCAGGTGCTAATGCTGGTTCGGCGGCCGGCTTTTTCCTTGCAATAGCAATTTTTCTTTTCCAGTTCATTGGGTCGCAGTTGCGCCACGAAGACGCGATCAATAGATCTAGCCCTGTGATCCACACAGACTACGAAGAACACGGCAAACGCAAACTAAGCCTTTGAAATTCCAAGGACTTGCGCCAGGTAGTTGATATTCCAGCCGGCGATGCGCCGGCGCATGGCGATACTTTGCTTGTCGGTTTGCTGCTTGAGCAGGCTGATGGCGAAGCGTTT
>JBGTKH010000387.1:0-43498 GCA_041744735.1 Pirellulaceae bacterium
ATGCTGAACCCTAGCAACCTAACTTCTGTCAATCGCGACGACATCGAAGTGATGCAACCCTCCCCCACGTCCCTGATGCCCTCCGGCCTGCTCGACACGCTAACCCAAGACGAAATCCTCGACCTTCTGGCCTACCTCCGCGCCACCACCGCACCGGCACAAGCGGCGGCAAGCAGGTGACTTGCCCACATACCAAAACATCTTCATAATCAAGCGTAGCCATCGTTTGCGGAACGACAATCAACTTTTGCGAGGGCCACGTAGCGTTGTTTGCCATCGGCTTCCTATCCGAGTTGTGGCGCGACGTGTTGGCCAGCCTTGGCGCGGCAGGTACTCTCGCCTCCGTCGCAGGGTTGGTTTATGCCATCTACCAAATCCGAAAGACGAAATCCGCGGCAGAGGCGGCGAGAGTTGCATCCGAAGAAACGAGGACACTGAGCCGACAAGATTACCAACGCTATGCCGTCGCCAACGCAGTGCAGTTTATTGGGGAATTGAAGGCATTCGTTGCGGGCAAGGTTTGGGAAAGGGCCTCGCTGCGATTCTCGGATCTCGCCGTCCAAGCGTCGCAAGTTGCCAACTTGCAGCGCCCGAACGATCCGGAAACAGCAAACCAGTGGGAAATACTGGCTGACGAATTGCGGCAGTGGGCACAAAGTTGCGAAAAGGTATTGGCTGGTCAGATAAAATTTCAACAGGGAAAGTGGACGAAGCTTCTTCCGCGGCTTGAGTCCATGTTTCACACGTACCACGGTCCTTTCTCGCTAGATGATCGAGGTGAAAAACGATGATTTCCGATGATGAAGTAAGAAAATTCGCGGTATCACTGCTCAGCAAATCCGTCAATAATCAAGTCGCTTGGGAACGTAAGAACATCCCACCAGACGATCCGGATTTCGGCTCGAGGAAGAAGACGTGTTACGCCGTGACGTTTCCAAAATCGGCCATTCAGCTTGAATTCACAAGTCCCTACGCCGAGCCAGATTTCATCTCCTTCGACATCCTTAACGATCGCGGCGAATTCGTACGCCGGTGGAAAGTTACTGATGGGGGTGAAGACTGGAATTTTGTTAATCAATTGTATTTGGACGCAGAACGATACGTCACAAAGTGGGATCAGGTGCGTGACGACCTAAACGCCGCCTTGGCGTCGAGCGGTACGATCGGAACAAAAGCTGATTGAATTGGTCTTTCACAATTCATTGCTGCTCACGGATTACTCGTGTCGCAGCAATATTGTGAAGGGGAGCCGATGAGATTGTCCTCTCACTTTGTGAAGCTCGGTGGTTGTTGATTTGCCAACCGCGTGAGGGTTTCATCCAAGCGCGCGAGGATGCGGGGGCGGTCGTCGAAGTGACGATGTTGGACGTAGAGCCACTCGAGCCAGTTCATGCCGGAGAGGAGCACGGTGCTTTCGTCGAAGATGCGCACGAGCGATCGTTCGTTGGGCGAGAGAGGCCGCACGGATTGATAGGCGGCCAAGCCGCGGTGCCAGCGGTCGGTGTCGTCGGCGATCAGACTGCCCAATAGCCGCGCGATGTCGGCGGCGACCGTTTCGACGCGTAGCGCACCGAAGTCGATAATGCCGCTGACAACGTCGCCGCTGAACAGCACGTGATCGTGCCAAACGTCGCGGATGCACGGTTGTAGAGGAACGGCTAACCTTGCGGTCGACTCGACTCGCGCGAGCACCGCCGGCGCTCGGCTGGTGAATAACGCCAACAGCCGTCGAGCACGTGGTTCCAGCGCGGGCCAGATGTGTGGCGTAATTGCTGCCGCGATCTTACCGCAGCCGCTTTGCAACAATTCCATGATGCGGGCGCGCCGCTCCTGCAAACCGGGCGACGGTTCATGCTGCGGCGAGGCAGCCGGGCACGTTGCGGCGGCTGTGTGGAAGTAGGCCAAGGCTTGCATGGCCGCGGCCAGTTTCTGATCGCTGGGGGCGCGGTGGTAGTCGGCGGTTCCTGGCAGCCACTGGGTCAACTCCCAAAAGTGTCCAGCGTGATTGACGAACGTTTGGCCCGCCGTGGTTTCGAACGGCGCGGGGATGAAGGTCAACCCTTGCTCGTGCACGTGACGCAGCACAGCGTGAATGAAACTCAGCCGCTCGCGCGACGGGTGCTCAACCGGCCAGCGGCGCAGGCATAGTGAACCGGCGTCCGCGGTGACTCGCCAAAAACACGCCCCACTGTAACCGCCGGCCGAGCCGAGCGACTCGACGGCCCGCGACTGAAACGGAGCCGGATACTCGGCAAGGACACAGTGGGCTTGTTGTTCGAGCGTCATTGATCGGTCCAAGTGTACGACGGCCCTCCGAGGCCGTCTGCCGCGAAGACAACGGCCTCGGAGGGGCCTCGGAGGGCCATCGTACGAAAACGCGCGGCCCGACGGTATAATCGAAATGCCGGGTATATTCGCGCCGGTTACCCCAGCGGCGTCAACTTTCTTGCCAGACCAAGCGACTCATCTGCGGGCTCGCCCGTGGTCGGAAGTTTTGCCAAAGCCTAATGTTGCGGCGGAAAGCCGATCCGGGTTCCAGATTGGCTCAGTTTACCTGTTTCGCTGGAACGACAAACTGGGGTATATTTAACGGGCGCTGCTATGCCACAATACTGCCAGACTTGCCGTACAAACATCCCCGCGGCGGCGATTGTTCGCCGCGATTTCCTTCCGACTTTTTTCGAGAGAGTAACCATGCGCAATCGGTTCATCACGTTCGCGGTCGTCCTGTCCTTGTTCTCATTAACCGCAATCGGATTCGCAGAAGACGCGGAGAAACAGGAAACGCCGGCCTCACAGCCCGCCGCAAATTCCTCCACGCCCTCCGCGCCGGCTCACGCGGCCATCCTCAAAGACGCGAAAGAGTTCCCCGGCCTGATCACCGTCTATCAAAAGGGGACCAGCCTGTATGCCGAGCTCGGCTCCGGTGATTACTCGAACGAGTACATCGTGTTGATTTCCATCGCCCGCGGCATCAGCCAAGGTCAGTTGCTGGGCGGGATGAGTTGGGGCTTCGGCGACGATTGGGTGTGGCAGTTCCGCAAAGTCGATGACCGCGTGCACATCATCCGCAAGAACGTGCGCTTCAAAGCCAACAAAGGCTCGCCGGAATCGTCGGCCGTGCGAAATGCGTACACTGACAGCGTGCTGTTCAGCTTGCCCGTAATGACCAAAGGCCCGAAAGGCGGCGACCTGGTGAACCTGACGCCCGTGTTCATGAGCGACCTGCCGCAAATCGGCCAGACGCTGCCCGGCTTCGGTTTTGCATCCGACAAGTCCACGTGGGGCGCGATCAAGAATTTCAAAGACAATTTGGAGTTGGAGGTTGCAGCCACGTACGCGTCGAACGGACAGTTGAGTATTGACTCGGTGCCCGACTCGCGCGGCGTTACGATTCACGTGCACTACTCGATCAGCAAGTTGCCGCAGACAGGCTACACTCCGCGGATGGCCGATGATCGTGTCGGCTACTTCCTGACCGTCGTCAAAGATTTCTCTAAGGCCAGCGACCGCGATCAGTTTGTGCGATACATCAATCGCTGGCATCTGGAGAAGGCAGACTCGTCGGCGAAACTATCGCCGCCTAAGCAGCCGATTGTTTTCTGGATCGAGAAGACGGTGCCGTTCAAATACCGCAAGCCGATCCGCGAAGGGGTCGAGGAATGGAACAAAGCGTTCGAGGCCGCGGGATACGTCAACGCGATCGAAGTCCGCCAGCAACCGGACGACGCCGAATGGGACCCGGAAGACATTAACTACAACACGTTCCGCTGGATCACTGCCAACGCCGGCTTTGCCATGGGGCCGTCGCGAGTGAATCCGTACACGGGCCAGATTCTGGATGCGGACATCATTTTCGACGCCGACTTCCTCACGTTTTGGAAGGACGAATACGAGACGTTCACGCCGCAAAGCATCGCGGCCATGACCGGCGGTTCGTTGGAGCCGGACGACGAACCGAAAACGCCGTCGCAGCAACTTCTCACGCAAGGCCGCTACGGCGATTGCCAGTTGAACGAAGGCATGTCGCGGCAATTTGCGTTCGGGGCGGCGGCGCTAATGGCCGCGGCCGACGCCGATGGAACAGTTTCGGCCGAGATGCAAGAGAAGCTGATCATGCAGGGATTGAAGGAAGTGACGATGCACGAGGTCGGTCATACGCTCGGCCTGCGGCACAATTTCAAGGCCAGCAAGTACCTGAACCTGAGAGACATGAACAGCCCCGAGAAGTCCAGGGACGGCATGGTCGCCTCGGTGATGGACTACATCCCGGTCAATATTGTGCCCAAGGGCTGGGAGCAGGGCGAGTATTTTACCTCGACCATCGGACCGTATGACGTGTGGGCTATCCAGTATGGTTACACGCCACAATCCGGCGGCACGACGGGCGAAGTGTCGGAGCTGCAGAAGATCGCGGCCCGCAGCGGCGAACCCGCGCTGGCTTATGCTACGGACGAAGACACGCGCGGCAGCGATCCCGATCCGGATTCGAATCGCTTCGACTTGGGCAGTGACTCGTTGGAGTACGCCAAGATCCGCTCGCAGATCGTTCAGGAATTGCTGCCCGGCATGGTCGATCGCATGACCAAAGAGGGTGACGATTACACGCAAGCCCGCCGCGCGTTCAACGTGCTGTTGTCGCAGCATGGGCAGAGCATGTTCTTCGTGGCGCGGTACGTCGGCGGCCTGTACACCAGCCGCAGCCACAAAGGCGACAAAGACGCCAAGCCGCCGGTCACGGTCGTCGATCCTAAACTCCAGCGCGACGCAATGGCGATGCTGGAAGAGCAAGTGTTGAGCGAGAAGCCGTATCAATTCTCGCCGGAAATGTACAGCTATCTGGCGTCGTCGAATTGGATGCACTGGGGCAGCAGCACCACAACGCGAAAGGACTTTCCGATCCACAGCTACGTCTTGATGTGGCAGGAACGAGTGTTGGCCCAACTGCTGTCGTCTTCAACTCTCGAACGGCTATACGACGCGGAATTGAAAGTGCCGCCGGATCAGGACACGTTCACGACGGCGGAACTGATCGAGCGGCTGACGAAGGCCGTGTTCTCTGAAGTGGAGACGCTGAAGGACGGCAAGTACACCAACCGCCAGCCCGCGATCAGCAGCCTGCGGCGTAATTTACAGCGCAGCTACATGAAAACCCTGTCGAGTCTGGCCATGAGTCGCAACACGGCGCCGCAAGATTGCCAGACGATCGCGTACGCCGAACTGTCGTCGCTGAAGAATCGCATCGACAAGTTGCTGGACAGTAAGATCAAGCTCGACAGCTACACGCAGGCCCACCTGCAAGAGACGACCAGCCGTATCGAGAAAGTGCTCGACGCGCGGCTGACGCTGAGCAGCCCGTAGGCGAAGAACGGGGTCGGGAGTCTTTTTCAATTCTGGCCGTTGATCGTTAACCGCTGCAAACAGATCAGACTGGCCAGAATTGAAAAAGACTCCCGACCCCTTTATGGAGACGGACGCCGTGAAGATTGTGATCGCGCTGATTCAGCCGACGAAATTGCGGGCCGTTCAGGAGGCGCTGGCCAAGGTGGGCGTCGAGCGGATGACAGTCTGCGATGCGCAGGGCTACGGCCGACAGCGCGGACAGACGGCGATGTACCGCGGCGTCGAGTACAAGACGAACTTGTTGCGAAAAGTTGCCATCGAAATAGCCGTGAACGATGATTTTCTCGACCGCACTGTCGAGACGATTGCCAACGTCGCTCGCACCGGCCCCGAAGGCAACATCGGCGACGGCAAGATCTTCGTGCTGCCGATGGATGATGTTTTGCGAGTGAGCGACGGCACCACGGGACCGGAAGCGGTGTAGGGATTTTTGATTTGAGATTTGGGATTTTGTTAGGTAATAGCGGCACCGAATTTTTCGTCACCATGCCCGGCTTGTACTTGACCAAGGATTTGATGTTCTCTTCGCGCGTTTCGAGCGCCGCGCGGGCGGCGGGGTTGGACGTGAAAGTTGTGGTGTCACCAGCCGCGCTGCTCGATCAGGCCGCTGCCGAGCAGATTGACGTCGTGATCGTGGACTTGGACATGCACGGGCTCAACGTACGAGAGTTGGTGCCGCAGCTTCGACAACTCAAGCATCCGCCCCGCGCTATCGTCGGCTATGGGCCTCACGTCTACGAACACCTGCTCGCAACGGCCACCGAAGCCGGCTGCGATGAAGTCTTCACGCGCGGCCAATTCAACAGCCAGATGGACCAGATTCTGGCCAAGTACCTCAGCGCACTGTAGGTTAGACATGCTTGTCCGACCGTTCGAAGCGGCTCGGTTGTCGGACGAGTAGGTGCAACCTACGGACAGGTCGACCGCCGACATACCGTCACGCGCCGCGCTCATCAGAGTCATTTCGCTTCGTCGCGGGCGGGTCCTCCAACACGATGTCTTCGTTATCTGAATCACTTGACGCCGACGGTTCGGCGACGCCTGGCACGCCGGCTTTGTCGGGCTTTAGGGGCGGCAGGCCGAACGGCTCTTGTTCGTCTTCCACAAAGACTTCGTCCAGTTCCGTTTGATCGACGTCGCGCCGCAAGAGCAAATAGATGGCGGTCGCCAGGCACCAGAAGAAGCTGAATGCAAATCCGGCGGCGATGGCGCGGACCAATCCGTTGAATAGCTGCAGCAAGAAAATGCCGGCTCCGAGCATCCCGTCAATGTCTCGGCTTCCTTCGGCGGCGATGAGCAATTCCGCCAGCCTCTCATGGCCCGTGCCCCATGACACACCCCAATAACAGAGATGAATCACGGCTTCTGAAAACAGATACACGACCAGCCAACCCACGGCTCCGAAAGTTACGGCCAGCAGCGCGTAAAACAAATAGTGCAGCGGCCGCTGGTAGGTGTAGGCATAGCTGCGGCTGAGCGCATCGAAGGCGTCGCTCCCTTCGCTGCTGATCGTGCCCCACATCAGCGGCCAGCCGAACAATAACCCCGTCAACAGCAGCGCCATCAAGAATCCGCCAAGTAGCACCAGCAGCCACAACACGCCCGCCACCACGACGCCGAAGTCCAATCGCATCAGCAATCCCAGAAAAAACATCGGCACCGCAATCAGCACGACGCCCAACAGTGGATACAACGGCGCCGCAAAATACGCGCCCAGTTTATGCGCGGCGTACTTCACCGCGCCCACCAAACCCTCACGTTCCTCGCGCCCCAAATGCATCGCCGCCACACGGGTGATCGCGCCGCCGAAGAAGGCCCACACCAACAACGTCCACAATCCGCCCAACAGAAAATACGCGAACTTGGCCAGCGTCCACTGCAAATTGAATAACTGCTGAAACGGCTGCACCAGCCGCTGGAACACCGCCGTGGAATCGCCGGCGACGGGGAAGAAGACTTTGTCGATGGGATAGGGAAACGTCACTCCATAAGGAACCGTTTCTGAATTGCCGTCACGCGCGCCAGGCCAGCGACGGTTGTACTCAACAAACTGCAGCAACGCCGCGTCGTTGCGCACGTCGCCACGGACAAACAACAACTCACTGCACCGCCATCCCACCGGCGTCAACAGCGCCCCGGCGGTGGCCAACAGCAACAGTGGAAAACTGATCGCCAGAGCGAACGTGCGAAAAATAATCAGCCACGGGCACAGATCGTGCCACGAAACATTCCGCAACGAGCCACGGTCGTCCGACATGTTAAAAGTCTCCCTGTGCATGCCTCGCCGCGAAACCAGCGGCCGGCCGAAACGGTCATCGATGATTGCAAGTTGTACTTTCCGCGGCGCAAACCGACTACCCTACATGCCGAAATCTTCGGGACTTGTCTTGAGCCGTTGGCACTGGCACACTGGAAGATAGTCAGTTACGCCGCCACGACGGATGCACTTGGATATCCCCTAGGATACTTTGAAGCCACGGCCGGAAGCTTTGCCAACGAACCGCTCGAATCACCGTCTATTGAATAGGATTGTTTATTTGAAAGGCCGATGTCTTCATCGCGTTTGGTTGGCCGCACTCGGTCTGATGTTGTACAGTGCGACGGGCTGCGAACCGGCGCCTGCTTTGATCGAGGAAGAGCGAGTTCGCGCGTCTGCGGCGGCTGGCACGACAGGAGCACCGTTGCCGCCGAAGCGGCGCGATGCGCCGCTGCCGTATACTCTTCCTCCTCGAAATCCTCCCCGTCCGGCACGGGACGATGATTGGTTTGAGGAGATGACGAGCCAGTCTCAAATCGACTTTGCTTATCGCGACGGCAGCGAGGCGGGATTCTACACGCTCTTGGAAACGGTCGGCGGCGGCGTGGCGATGTTGGACTTCGATCAAGACGGCGATCTGGATTTATTCTTCACGGGCGGTGGAAAGATGACCGGCCCGCCGCTGAAGGTTGTGGGCTTGCCATCGGCTCTATATCGCAACGACGGCGATTGGCGATTCTCGGATGTTTCTGAATCAACGGACATCGGTGACGAGGGGTTTTACTCGCACGGCGTTGCGGTCGGCGATTACAATCGCGACGGCTATCCCGATCTGTTGGTGACCGGGTTCATGGGCAGCCGGCTGTATCGAAACGAACAGGGCGAGCGATTCGTCAACGTGACCAACGAGGCCGGCATCGTCACTGATCGCTGGGCCACGGCCGCGGCGTGGGCGGACGTGGACCGTGATGGTTACTTGGATTTATACGTGGCGACCTATTGTCGTTGGCGGCCGGAGGACAACGTCGTCTGCACGCAACCGACGGCGGACGGCGGTGAGATGCGCGAACCGTGTGCACCCGGAAAGTATCCCGGCGACCGCGACTATCTGTGGCGAAATCGGGGCGACGGGACGTTCGAAGACATCACGCAGGCCGCCGGAATCACGGCCGAACATCGCGGGTTGGGCGTGGTGACAGCCGACTTCGACGATGACGGGTGGACCGACATCTATGTGGCCAATGACGTGGACGAGAACGATCTGTATTTCGGCGGCCCCAATGGAAACTTCACAAACGAGGCGCTGCTGGCCGGTGTGGCGTTTTCGCCCGCCGGTCTGGCCGAAGGTTCGATGGGCGTGGACGTCGGCGACGTGGACGGCGATGGCCGCATCGATCTCTTTTACACAAATTTCGTCGGTCAAGACAATTCGCTTTACCGCCGCATCGGTCCGCGTACTTTCTTGAACGCTGCGGACCAATACGGTATTTTGGGCGTGTCGCGCCAATGGGTTGGCTTCGGCACGGGACTGGCCGATTTCGACGGCGATGGATGGCAAGACGTGTTCGTTGCCAACGGTCACGTTTTCTACGGCTCGAAGAACAGCCCGTACTTTCAACCACAACAGTTGCTGAGGAATCTTGACGGTCGAAAGTTTCAAGATATTAGCGAATTCGGCGGGCCGTACTTCAGCGTGCACCGCGCTGCGCGAGGCAACGCCATCGGAGATTTGGATAACGACGGGGCGCTCGATTTGGTCGTCGTTCATCAGAACGAACCAGTCGTGCTGTTGCGTAACCGCCGGCCGGTTAGCCGTTGGATTCGCTTGCAACTGCGCGGCACGACGTCGAATCCCGCTGCGATCGGGGCGAAGATCACGGCGCCGTTTGGCGATCGCGTGTTGACACGCTGGGTGCGTAGCGGCGCGGGATACCTTTCGCAATCGGACGCGCGGATTGTGCTGCCCATGGCGGACCACACGCCGGTGTCTGTTACGGTCTACTGGCCGGCAGGATCTATGGAGATTTTTCAGGGACTGACCGAGAATCAAACGCATGTCCTCGTCGAAGGCGAAGGCCAATAAGAGACGCCGGCAGCAACGAACTGAGACACCGGTTCGTCGTCGCTGGCTGTTGTTCGCGAGCCTAGCGGTTGCTGTGGCCGCCGCGCTGGTGCTGCGCGCTTACTGGCTGTTTACGACGCCGAACGTGGACTCGCTGCTCGACGACGCGCGAACCGCGCTTCACACAGCGCTTGAAGAATCCGAGCCGGCACGACGCCTCGCGCTGGCTCGCACGGCCGAACAAGCCAGCCGCACGTATCTCGTCGAAGGCGGCGCCGATGAACACAATGCGGCATTGCTGTGGTGTGCTGCGTTGTTCGTCGAACGGGCGACCACTGGCCAGGCGTTGACAGATGAAGAAGTCGCGAAGATCGACGGTCTGTTCGAGCACATCGTACTCGCGCAAACCTCGACCAAAGATTTGTTGACCGCCACGCTGGCCTGCGCTCAAACGGGCGAACAGCACGTCGGCGGCCAATTGGCTAACGAGTTGAGTCGCCGGGGCGAGCCTCGCGTCGACATTCTGAAGACGACGGCCATGTTTCGCATGAAGGTGGGGCAAGTCGACAATGCAGTCGACCTCTGCCGAGAGCTTGTACACGTTGAGCCAGACGATCCGTTCGCGTGGGAAATGTTAGCCACAGTTTATGAACGTCGCGGGCACCGGCTGCAGCTTATCGACATTTACGGGCGATTGATCGAGATCTTGCCCAAAGGCAGCGAGGAGTATCGGCGACGATTGGTGTTGCGGCATATCGAGATTGGCGATGTTGCACGGGCCCGCGCAGAATACGATACATTGCGATCCACGGCAGCGCATTTGGCGCAACAGCACCCGCTGATGGAGACCGAATTACTGCTGCTCGAAGGCCACACGACACAGTCACTCGAGCGGCTAGACAAGATCCTGAGCAGCAATCCGGATGACTTCGATGCGCTAGTGATGATGGGACGAGTGCTGACAGCAGAGAATCGCTCCGACGACGCCATCAAGTTATTGAATCGGGCCGTGAATATCGACGAGGCCGACGCAGAGGCTCACTATCTACTGTCTCAGGCGTACACAGTCAGCGGCGATTCAGAGCGCGGCAAGCATCATGCCACGATTTGCCAGCGGCTGCGATCCGGCGTAAAGAACGGAGATGCAAAATGATGTGGGACAAAATCATGTCAGAGCAAGCTACCAAAGTAGCCGAAGTCGTGCGACTTCGGTCGCCGGGCAACGTCGGCAATTTCCGAACTCTCACGAGTTCGGCTACGAAGATTCCCTACGGAACGCTGTGTTTCAAATATCTAGAACATTTTCGTGCCAGCTTGATCATCTTGGCCACTTGCTTGGCAATCAGCGGTTGCGATTCGGGGCCGGCGCCGATGCCGACGGTGGATTCTCCGCTGATCGTTTCACAATCCGCGACCGCGCCTAGGGCCGAGCCTGCCCTCAGCGGCCACGAGCGCATGAAGGCGGTCCTGCGGGACATTGCCGACGCCACGCCCGAGCAACATCCATTCCTAGGAATGAAGCGGGCTGTGGATCTGAGCAATCACGTTCACGAGGTCGAGGTGTTTTACGGCACGCAGATTCCGGCCGACTATCGCTCGTGGCACATGTACTACACGTCCGGCAAAGCGGAAGTGCGGCTGGGAAATCTCGAAGCGGGCATCGAGCGATTAAAGATGGCTCTCTCGCTGGCTTCGCAGTTTGACTTCAATGAAGATCCGATCGCGCTGTCGAACCCAGCTTCGCCCGCGGAAGGCGACTTGAATCAACATTACCGCAACCAAACGCGATTCTATTTGGCCGTTGCCCAATTGCGTTTGGCCGAGACGCAGAACTGTTGTGCTCAGAACAACGCCGAGAGTTGTATCGTGCCGATTCGCGGCCGCGGGCTGCACACGCGTAAGGAAGGATCGCGGGAAGCGATGCGGTACTTCCTCGAAATCCTCCGCGACGCGCCGCAAGACGCCGACACACACACGACCGTCGAAGTGATCGAAGCGTCTCGTTGGCTGCTAAACGTGGCGTGCATGACGCTGGGCGAATGGCCCGACGGCGTGCCGGAGGAATATCGCGTCTCGCCCGATTTCTTCGCGTCGCCCGAAGGATTTCCGCGATTCAACAACGTCATGCCCGATTTGCAGCTTGATACGTTCAACCTCTGCGGCGGCGCGATTGTGGACGATTTCGACGGCGACGGGTATTTGGACATCGTCACTTCCACGTGGGACACGCAGGGCTCGATGAAGTACTTTCACAACAACGCCGATGGTTCGTTCGAGGACCGTACCAAGCAATCGCAACTTGGCGACTTCTTCGGCGGCTTGAACATGGTACAGGCCGATTACGACAACGACGGTGACACCGATATCTTTGTGTTGCGAGGCGCCTGGCTGCAAGACTACGGGCGGCATCCGAATTCGCTGCTGCAAAACGACGGCCGCGGCGTTTTCACGGACATGACGTTCGAGGCCGGTTTGGGCGAGGTGCATTATCCGACAAAGACCGCCGCTTGGGCCGACTATGACAACGACGGTGACCTCGACCTGTTCGTGGGAAATGAATCCACCACGAAACTTCGCGCACCGAATCAACTGTTTCGTAACGAAGGCAACGGCAAGTTCACGGATGTGGCCGAGCAGGCCGGGTTGGGCGAACCGCTGTTTTCGATGGGCACGGTGTGGGGCGACTTTGACAACGATCGTTTCCCCGATTTATATGTGGCGACCGGGTTCACTAACCCGCTGTTCGCGCTGGAAGGTGGCGGGCCGAACCGCTTGTACCGCAACAACGGCAAGGGCCAGTTTACGGACGTCGCGGAGGAGTTGAAGGTGACCAAACCTCTGGCCGCGTTTCCCACGTGGTTTTGGGATTTCAACAACGACGGGGCGCTGGACATTTACGTGGGATGTTCGTCGGGGCCCGTCGGTGTACTCGTGTCCAAACATCGTTTCGGGTTGAATCATCTCTATCAAGGC
Organism: Pirellulaceae bacterium; assembly: GCA_041744735.1. Taxonomy (GTDB): domain Bacteria; phylum Planctomycetota; class Planctomycetia; order Pirellulales; family Pirellulaceae; genus JBGTKH01. The sequence continues at coordinate 12,696 of JBGTKH010000387.1, forward strand.
GACGGCGCGGGCCGATTCACCGATGTGACCGAGTCGGTCGAGCTGACCTATCCCGCTCAGCCGATGGGCGCGAACTACGGCGATTTGAATGGCGACGGCTTCCCCGATTTCTATCTCGGCACGGGCAACGTCGAGTATTCCGAGCTGCAGCCGAACGTGATGTTTTTGAACGACGGGGGAAAGCGATTTGTCAACGTGACGTACGCTGGCGGCTTCGGCCATTTGCAGAAAGGGCACGGCGTGTCGTTCGCCGATTTGGATAATGACGGTGATCAAGACGTGTATGTACAATTGGGCGGCGCGTGGCCGGGCGACAAGTACTATGACGCCCTGTTCGAGAACCCCGGTTTCGGCAACCATTGGATCACAATCAAGCTGGAAGGCCGCCAAAGCAACCGCTCGGCCATCGGCGCCCGCATCCGCGCCGATATTCAAGAGAACGGCGCCACGCGCAGCGTCTACAAATGGGTCAACAGCGGCGGCAGCTTCGGCGGCAACCCGCTACGCCAAACCCTCGGCCTAGGCCAAGCCGAGCGAATACAGCGCCTGGAAATCTACTGGCCAACAAGCGATCTGACGCAAACGTTTGAAGACGTGGCAGTCGACCAGTTCATTCACGTCGTTGAAGGTGAAGAACGCATTTCGACCATTGACCTGAAAACGTTCAAGCTCGGAAAGTAGCGACCGCGCTTCTTCTTCTCGTCCCATCCGTCACATGATAAATTGATAGCGGCTAAGGGACGCACGTCTTTTGCAGGAGCAATACCATGAGCGAATCATCGGTTGAAGAACGGCTGGACTCATTGGAGCGTGAAGTTACTCGCCTGAAACTTCGGGCGAAAGGGCTGCAGCCGATGGACAAGTGGATCAGTGCGATCACTGGAACCGCCCAGAACGACCCGGTTTACGAAGAAATTTGCCGGCTGGGAAAAGAGATGCGTGATGCCGAACAACCACCAGAGGAATAGGGATGTATCTGTTCGACACCGATTACCTTAGCCTCCTCAAGCGTCAAGCCGGCGTCGAATACCAGCGGCTATCTCAGCGTCTTGCTGGTCTACCGGAAGACGACTTCTTCGTCAGCATTATCTCGTTTCACGAACAAGTGCGTGGCTGGCAGAGCTACATCGCCAAGGCGAGAGATGAACGTGGGGCGATGCGTGGTTACGACGAACTTGAGAAACTGCTAAACGACTATGCCCAGGCTCAAGTGCTTCCCTACGACGAAGCCGCCACAGACCTGTTCGACGATCTGCGTAAGCAGAAGATCCGTGTCGGGACGATGGATCTCAGAATCGCGGCCATTGCGATTTCCAACAACTTGACCCTGCTGACGCGAAATACCGTCGATTTCAAACGCGTGCCGGGCTTGACGTATGAGGATTGGACCTAATTGGCAACGCCGAACGCGAATTGGCTTCGGCGATAAGAATGAGAAGGATCCGGGTCAATGACTTTCACCGATTGGTTCTTCGGGCAGTCCCTCGTCGGTTCGGCGGTGCGGGCAGAGCATCAGCCAACGTCGGTTCGAGACAACTCAGAACTGGGCCAATCTTCCGAAAATCTTGAAAACTTGATAACCTCTTTACAAAACCATCGAGATTGTCGGGGACGCCATGCCGAAACAATTCAGCCAAAATCAACGAACGTTCGCCTCGCTTTTTTGTGGCTGCGGTGGATTTGATTTGGGGTTCCACGATGCTGGCTTTCGAGATGTAGGTGCATTCGACAACGATCTTGCGGCGATTGAGGTCTACAACGAAAACCAGCGCGGTCGGGCATCCTTGTACGATCTTTCTTCCGGCACTTTGTCGTCGTCAACGAACCCCGATGTCGTATTGGCCGGGCCGCCGTGCCAAGGGTTCTCAACGTTAGGGAAGCGCAAGTTTGCTGATCCACGTAATGTGCTATTCGTAGCGGCGGCCAAGATAGCGGTTAGTCTCGGTCCACGTGTGATCGCAATTGAGAACGTCACTGGAGTCTTGTCAGGTAGCTTGGCGTCTCACTTTGCCACCGCCCGCGAAACGCTGAAAGACGCCGGATATGAGACGCGTGTATGTAACGTGAGCGCGAAAGACTTTGGATTGCCACAAATTCGGCGAAGAGTCATCCTTTTAGCTGCCAGGGAATCACTTGACTCGGTGGAACTTCCGATTGCCAGTAATCCTCGCTCGCTGGGCGATGTTTTGTCAAAGTGCTGTGGCACGAATCACGAACCAATTCAGTTGAAAAATAACTCAGACGAAATGCGTATCGCGCGGAGCATCGGGCAAAACCAGAAGCTTTGCAATGTTCGCGGCGGCGAGCGTGCAGTACCAACATGGGAAATCCCTGAAGTCTTCGGACAAGTTTCGAAGCGCGAAGTACAACTGCTTGAACTCATCCGTCGGCTTCGCCGTCAAATCCGTCGGCGTCCCAATGGTGATGCGGACCCTGTCTCTGTAAGAGATATTCGTGAACGGGTTCAATGGAGCCCGTGCGCTGCACTGGCCAAGTTGGAACGCAAGGGGTATCTGCGACGCATCGAAGGGCGATACGATTTTACCCACGCATTCAACGGCAAGTATCGCCGCCTCTCACTGGCGCACGATTCACCGGCGGTCGATACACGATTTGGCCAGCCGCGATATTTTATTCATCCGGAGGAACATCGTGGCTTGTCTGTGCGTGAAGCGGCGCGCATCCAAGGTTTTCCCGATTCGTTCCGTTTCAGTGGCACGCTTCAAGAACAATACCGCCTCGTTGGAAACGCCGTACCACCACCAATCGGGTATTGGCTCGCGAAGCAGATCAAGGAAAAGCTGTTATGAACGTCGATGAGTTGGTAGCTGCGTGGGCGCTCGGTACAGGGCCGTCGACAAAGCTGCGCGCCAACGAGCGACTGATTCGATTCCTCGGCGAATGGCTCTTCCCCGATTATCAGCCGTTCCCGGAGAAGGCGGAATTTTGGGAACGTCTGTTTGTCTGGCTCGACCACATTGGGCCGTGCGATTCGCGAAGCGAAGACCAACGCGCTATGTTCGACTTCGTGCCGCACCTCTTATTTGCTGCGGAGCGGGACCTGACGTCAATGTATCGGGCGGCGTATGACGGCCCGATTCGCCGTTGGCTTATTGACCAAGGCAACTTAATGCTTGACAGCTCCGACTTGGATTCAGACCTACAACACCTGCGCAAAGATACCTGGTTCGGTAGTCTCGCCGGAATGGATATCGCCGGATTTTGCCGCGTCAACCGTATCTTTCCGCAAAGCTACCGGCCGGAATTTCGGTTTATTGCCAAGTTCTGTGATCCTGCGGAGATCAAAGCTTGGTTGCAGTCAGAAGGCTACAAACGAATCATCGTTGTCGAGGACATGGTGGGCACGGGCGAACAGTTCGAGGAAGCGCTGCCGGCACTTCGCGGTGTTGGTGGCACGGACGCAATCAATGTCCTGTTCGTTCCATTGTTCATTCCACCACAGGGATTCGAATTCATTTGCGAGCAACTCGAGAAACTGGATCATCAGCACATCACCTGCCACCCAATGATTGTTTTGCCTGAATCGGTGTTGATTCGCCGGGACGCCCACGAAGATGAATCCGACGACATTGCGAGATTCCGTGATGTAATTCTGCGTCACGGGCACGGAGACTTTGGGTTGGGCGACAACTACGGGACGCTTATTTTGAGCTTCTTGAATTGTCCGGACAATGTACCGCCAATTGTACACTCACCAGCCGAGACGGCGTTGTTTCCGCGTGCGTCGAGAGAGGGAACACTGTGAAGACACGCCGGAACCCATTCACGACCCTTTACGTTACCGAGCGACTCGATCAGGCGGATTTTCCCGCATTGTTCAGCCCCGTGCTTGTACCGCACATCACGCCCCTTTTTGAAGCGGGCAATGTCGTGGTGAAGGGAACGCAGGGTACGGGCAAGTCGATGTTGCTGGCCCTGCTGCGGACCGAAGTACGCATGGCGTATGCAGAATCCATGACGGACGAGTACCCAATCGACGATAAGGATATTTGTCAATTCCTCTGTGCGGGCATCAACCTTTCGACAGACCAAGCGCTGCGGTCGGCGGGCCGTTGGAGCGGCAGCGGCAGGGACCGCGATGACGAATTACGATTGTGTTTCGTTGATTACGTCAACTCATGGATTCTTCGGGATCTTCTTCAATCCATCGACGTATTGCTCTCACGGCCCGGAGTCCTGTGGGCTCCATTGGAACTGGGCGGAAACGGCGATGCATTCGTGCAGTCGCTCCGACTGATGGCCAAGCATCCGAGCATCCCCATTCGAACGAGCGACCGGATTACACCGCGAACCGCGGTGGCCGAACTGACCGAGCGCATCGACGGCTATCTTCGATTCTTCAATGGCAGACCCAAGCAGTTGCCTGCGGAAGTCACCGAGAGTCAAACGCAATCGCTAGGACAACCGATAGCGGACGCCGTGGAAATGTTGCAGCAGGCAGGATGTCTTGCACGGTCGACCAGGGTTCTGATTATGCTTGACCAGTTCGAGCAGTTGCTGGAACTGGAGGCCTGCTTACCGAATCGGCCATACGGGTTGCTCCGCGACACGATCGAGCAGGCGTTGCATCGACGGAAGGCGACGTTGAATTTTCGGATTGGCACGCGGCCCTACGCCTGGAATGAACCTGTCGGCGAAGCCATTCGGGACTACTTAGCGCTCAATCTCGACGACATGCTGGCCCGAAAAGAACACGGAAACCGCAAATTGTTTCCCTCCCTGGCGTCCGACGTGTTTGCGCGGAGATTACGGGTTTACGGCTATCGAGAACTGGCAGATGCCACCGACCCGGTAAGTTCGGCGTTCGGTCCGTATCCTCGACCGCGAAAACGAGTGAAGTCTATCGGAGCCAACGTGGACTGGTCGCAAAGGATGTCCATCCCCCAACGAGTCGACGCGGAGATTGCGGGGCGGCTGCGAGCACTCGCGAAGAGTGAACCGCTCGAAGCCAAACTCGGTGTTGCATGGGCGCTGCAAAAGGCCGAGGAGTGTGACCTCAAGGAATTTGCCGTGGAAGAGATCGACGACCTGCCGTGGAACAAAGGCAAAGGCTGGTGGAAGAAAGAGAGGTTGCATCTCGCTATTCTGCAACTGGCCTCCGACAACCGCCAGAAGGTCGTGATGTTCGGAAAAAAGGATCTTCTCGATCTGTCCGGACAGAATGTCCTAACATTCACGAGTATTTGCCAACACATCTGGGAATGTTGGATTCGTCATCTTGCCATCGAAAAAATATCCGAGCCGCGGTTTCCGATCGATTCTAAGCTGCAAACCGAAGGAATTCTGTGGGCCAGTGACACATGGCATCAAAAGATTTCCCAGGAATCTTGGGTCGGTGACACGTTACTTGCTTTTGTCGACGAACTAGGCAATAGACTTCGTCGAATGCTCATAGACGATGAAGCCATGTCCTATCCAGGCGGAAATGGGATTTCATTGGCCAACCGCGATCTGAGGGCGTTTCCCCAGGTCCGACAGATACTGAGCGAGGCATCCGGACGTGGCTTCCTTCTACAGCGAAGGCACACGCCCAAGAACCGCGCTCGGGGCGAGTCCACGAAATGGTATTTGCATCCTGTTCTTGCGCCTTACTATGAAGTCACGCTGAATCACACCAAAGAGCCCCGTTACGTTTCTGGGGCAGAGGTGCAAGCCTGGCTCGAGCGAGCGGGGGTCGCGCTGTCCGCCCCCGCCAAGGAACAACAGTTGACGCTGCCCGGCGTTGAGGACGCGACATCATGACGGCGCGCTATCGGCCTTCAGGGCCACTGCGATGGACAATCGAAAGATTACCGAATCAGGTCGAATGGGATTTGATCGGCTCGGTCGCCGCCGAACCGCGCGCAAACGAAGTTGCCAGAGAATTGGTTTCGCTCGGTAAACTACGCTCGTCCCAGTTCTTGTGCGTTGAGGATGAACCGAGTGAGTTCCAACCTGCGGTACAGGTCGCCTGCGATCAAAACCGCCGTGAATTGACCGCGATACTTGGAGACCCGCCGCAAACATTGAACATGGCCCTGTTTTCCGAGGTCGATGAACTTGATGAGATGTATGACCGGCTGAAAGTAATCATCGGCGAGAACGTCATACTCGACATTTCAGCCGTACCGAAGAGGTTTTTCTTCTATCTGGTTCGGCGGCTGAGGGACTCAATCCAGGTTAAGAACCTGCTGGTCACGTATGTACTGCCTGACAGGTACGGCAAATCCCTCTACCAGAATCCGGGAGGGTGGATGCCGTTACCAGGTTTTGGAATGGAAACTTCAACAACGACCCGGCCGATGTTGGTTGTCGCGGTAGGCTATCATCACTTAAAACTGCTTGAACTGATCCAGGAACGAACTCCCAAACCCGTACGATTGTTAATGCCGTTTCCGTCTATCCCGCCTGGCTTCGCGCAGAATTGGGAATTCGTTCGATACGTTCGGGAGCAGGTCGAGTTCAATGCGCGCGATATTCGTCGGGTTGATCCGTTCAGCGTTTCGCTCGCCTTTGAACACCTGCAATCCCAATGTCTCGGTCATGACGGGGAACTGCTTCTTGCCCCCTTCGGCCCCAAACCGTTATCGTTGGCGATGGCGCTTTTCGCGCTGGCGCGCGAAGAAGCCGGATTGCCAGTTACGGTGGGTTATACGCAGCCGACGGCGTACAGTGACACGTACTCATTGGGAGTGCGGATCGACCAGGCCGGCAACGCCGTCATTCACACCTACTGCATCAAGCAAAGTGGCTTGTGCCTATATGAAAATTGAAGGCCGACAGTCGTGACGAAAGCCCTGAACATAACGCAACCGACAAAGCAGCGAATTCACAAAGTTCACCGGCTGCTTGCCGCGGAATATCCCGACACCGTGCTGGGAAACAAGCGAAATCCGTTGGACGAGTACCTGTATATTTATCTCTCGTTGCGGACGCACGAGCGAGGATTCGACGCTGCATACAAGGGTTTCAAGCGTCGCTTTCCGACATGGCAATCAGCGTTCCGTGCCACGCGGAAGCAAATCGCGCGGGCCATTCGGCCGGCAGGCTTGGCGGACCAGAAGGCCGGAAGGATCAAACAGGCCTTGCGGATCATCAAGTCGGCGTTTGGCGAGGTGTCGTTACGTAGGCTAAAGCACTGTTCAGCGGACGATGCGGAAGCATTCCTCATGCGACTTCCCGGCATTGGCGTCAAAAGCGCACGTTGCATCATGATGTACGCACTTGGCTTTGACGTTCTCCCCGTCGATACGCACGTTGCCCGGATATCAACGCGATTGGGTTGGATTGACGTTGGCCAAACAGATCTTCACGATGAGTTACAAGATTTGGTTCCGCCGAGTTTGCGTTTTGGTTTACACGTCCGCTTCGTCCAACACGGTCGTGCGATTTGCCGCGGTCAACATCCGAAATGTGCCCGTTGTTGTTTGGCAGGCATCTGCCAGCGCGTCAGGGTGACGCAAACGGGCCAACCCAATTGACATAAATCAACCATGGCGATTCGCAAACGATTTCGGCTGCCGGCGCATTTCCTGGCGCGTGCCGACCGGCTGGTTCCGCTGCGCGAGGCGGTTCGCTCGGGGTTGGACAGTCCGGCCCTGTTAGGCAGCACCGTCGCCAGGGGACGCCCCAGTGAAATTCGAACTGGCCATCGTCACGAAAATCCTCGCAGTGCAGCAGGGCCAGTCGGAGATGGCCAACGGATAGTCGCCCTGCCGCAGAATGGGCGTGACGACCTTATCGGCCTCGAACCAGGCGAACTGCCATTCCTGCTGCACGTAGGCCGAGCTGACCGCACTGGGCCCGACGACTAGCAGCAAGCGGTCGCGGGCGGCGACGGCCTCGCGAAGCTCCTGATGGAAGGTCAATCCCCGCGAGGGCATGTGTACGCGGTCGAACCAGACGTCGAAGCCCCGAGCGGTCAGCGCATCATACAACCGCCGCACAAACGGCTCGTCATCCCCGCGGGCATACGACAGAAAGAGAGCAGGCCGCGCCGGTGTTTTTGGGCTTGCCAGTTGTGCCGTGGGACCATCCTCAGCAACCTCGACCTGCCCGTGCTCCGGACAGATCCAGAACGAGCCCACTTGCGCCAGTTCAGTTTGACATTTGGGACAACGCATGTGCGCGCCCTTTTGCTCGACCAGGTAAACAGAAAAAAACTCGGTTGGTCAACTGCGATTGTCCAACATATCACAGAGGATTTCCAGTTCCGTGACCGAGAAAGCAAGGTGATCCTTCACCACTCCTGCCGCTCAAGCATGTCGTACGGAACGTCTTCGCGCTTCGGCACCCAGCCGTATCGCTCGCCCTTGAGTGGTTCGGGACTGCCGATCCCATCAAAAAAAGCGCGACAGATGTCAGCGAGCAACTGATTGATGCGATTGAGCAACTTGTGGTCGTGCTGCTGGAGCCACAGCTAGACTTGATTGCGTCACGTTGGCTGCTGTTGTATTGTGTTGCCTCTGATGCGGCTGGACGATCAAAATCACTCGTCGTTTCTGTCTCGCGCCTCAAGCCCGCTCTCTACCTCGTCCTCTGGTTCTACTGGAATGCCGTGGCGTTCATCGAGCCAGCGGCCGAGGTCGATTTGGCGGCAGCGCTCGCTGCAGAAAGGCATGGCGGGGGTTCGCTCGGAGTCGAACTTCGTCTGGCACGTGGGACAGCGAATCAAGGCCATGTGACGCCTACTTAGGTTTTGTCTTATTCGCCGAGGCGCCTTTGGAATCGGTGGCTTTCGGTTCCGACGGCTTGGTTTCGGATTTGGTTTCGGACTTGGATTCCGATTTTGAATCTGATTTTGATTCGGACGTGTTGCTGGAACTGCTTTCCGATGCCGCGGACTTATCTGCTTCCGCGCTCTTCTTATACGAATCGCTGCGATAGTCGGTCTGATAGAAGCCCGAGCCTTTGAACATCACGGCGGCACCGGTGCCGAACAGGCGGCGGAGTTTCGATCGCTTGCAGGCGGGGCATTTTTTCTTGGGCGTTGCGGTGATCGACTGGAACAGTTCGAACTCGTGCCCGCAGGCGTCGCATTCATAATCGTAGGTAGGCATAGTGACAGGTCCTCAATCGGTGTGGTGGGGAGAATTGGATTCTTGGCTGGATTGTGCGAGCCCGGTGGAGACGAACACTTGCGCGGGCCGCACGACGCGGTCATGCAGTTGGTAGCCGGCCTGGGTCACGCGCGTCACAGTGCTGGGCGGATGTTCGTCGCTGGGCTCTTGGGCGATGGCTTGGTGAACGTGCGGGTCGAACGGCGCACCGTGCGCGTCGATCCGCTGGCAACCATGCTGCTCCAACACGTTATGCAACTGCATGGCCACCATCTTTACTCCGTCCAGCAACCCGGCCGCATTTTCGCTTTGTTCGGCAGAGTCGATCGCCCGCTGCAGGTTGTCGACTACGTTCAACAGGCCTCGCATCAGCGGTAGCGCCGCGTAACGCTTCTCGTCTTCCAACTCGCGACGGGATCGCTTGCGGTAATTTTCCAACTCCGCCTGTACTCGCAGCACACGGTCGTTGGCCGCCTTCACGTCCGCTTCTAACCGCTGTATCTCTTCGTGCAGATCGGGTTCGCTCGGCACGCCGGCTACGTCAGCCTGAGGCTGGCTGTGCGCAGGTGCGCTGGTCGGCTCATCCGCGGCGGTTTGGTTTTCCGGTTGAGGTATACTGTTATCGATCATGGCGATTAGCCCTCCTGATTCGCGTCGCTTTCGGCAGCCGACGTGAAATAGTCGCGCACCTTATCCACAAACGTCTTCCGGTGCGGCGAAACGTGGGCATTTTCCAACTCCGCCAATTCGCGCAACAATTCCTGCTGCCGAGCCGTTAGTTTCTTGGGTGTTTCAATGTAGGTTTGCACCAGCAAATCGCCGACGCGACCGCCGTGCGGGTCGGGCATGCCGCGGCTGCGCAGGCGAAAGACCTCGCCCGACTGTGTGCCGGGCGGGATCGCCAGTTCGTCGTGGCCGTTGAGCGTCGGCACTTCGACCGTGGCGCCCAGCGCTGCCTGACTGTATGTCATCGGCAATTGTAGGACCAGATTCTTGCCGTCCCGCTGAAACAGCGCGTGCCGGCGAATACTGATGAAGCAGTAGCAGTCGCCAGGCGGTCCGCCGTCGGGGCTTGGCTCGCCCTCGCCGCTCAGACGAACTCGCATGCCGTCATCCACGCCGGGCGGGATGTTCACATTCAGTTTGACTCGACTTTGCACGTAGCCGTTGCCGCGGCATTTGCCGCATGGGTCGGTGATCATCGACCCGGCGCCGTGGCACGCGGGGCAAGTCGTTTGCACCCGCACGAAGCCTGCGGCTTGCACCACTTGGCCGTGACCGCCGCAGCGCCGGCAGGTTTCGCGCGAAGAACCGGGCCGGCTGCCCGAACCGGTGCAATCGTCGCAGACACGGCTACGCATAAACTCGAGATTCTTGGTTACGCCGCGGGCCGCCTCTTCCAAATCGAGCGTTGCATCGCAGCGGATGTCCGCGCCGCGCCGCACTCGTCGGCCACCGCGCCGTCCGCCAAACAGATCGCCAAAAATGCCGCCGCCGAACAAATCGCCGAACGCCTCAAAGATTTCCTCGGCGCTAGTAAAGTGGTGCACGCCGCCCTCAACACCCGCGTGGCCATACTGGTCATAGCGGACGCGTTTCTCCTTGTCGCCCAGCACTTCGTAAGCTTCGGCCGCCTCTTTGAACAACTCGGTGGCCCGCTCGTCACCCGGGTTGCTGTCCGGATGGTACTTGAGCGCGAGCTTCCGATAGGCGTTGGCGATCTCCTTCTCGGAGGCCGTGCGCGCGACGCCTAGGACCTCGTAGTAATCTCGTTTTGTGGCCATCGCAGACATGATGAACGGCGGGCGATTTCGTTAAGTGACAGCTAATTATACCCTACGCTGAATTTGGAGTGCGGCGACTCGTCGCCGCTTTCGGAATTTGACAGGTCCAATTACGAAGCTAACTAACGAATTCGGAATAAATCTAAAACTCCTAAAGCGGCGACGAGTCGCCGCACTCCAAATTCCAAAAAACAGGCCACCTCGCAAAGAAGTGGCCCGGGAACAAATTACGAATGACGAATGACTAATGACGAAAGAATGTCGAATGACTAATGACGAAGGTTGAAGCCGAAATAGTATTCACAATTCGACATTCGTGCTACGTCATTCTTTCGTCATTCGTAATTCGTCATTATTACTCGGTCCCTACCGGATCGCGCCTTCCACGGACCGCTTGGCTTTATCGTCTTTGTCAAAGTTGGTGACCATCGCTTCGGTGGTCAGCAGCAGGCCGGCGATGCTGGCCGCATTGGCCAGAGCCGTCCGCACGACCTTCACCGGGTCGATGATCCCCGCTTTGTACATATCCACATACTTGCGAGAGTTGGCGTCGAAGCCCATGTTCTCGGGCTTCTGATTGATTTCATCGGCGACCACCGAACCATCGAGGCCACAGTTATCGACAATCTGACGCAGCGGTGCGTCGAGCACGCCGAGCACGATGTCGACGCCGATCTTCTCGTCACCCTTGGCCGCCGAACGCGCCTTTTCAACGTCCTCGCGGCAACGCAGCAGAGCCACACCGCCACCGGGCAGAATGCCTTCTTCGACGGCCGCACGCGTGGCGTGCAGGGCGTCTTCGACGCGGGCCTTCTTCTGCTTCATGTCCGATTCGGTTTCGGCACCGACGGAAATCACCGCCACGCCGCCCGCCAGTTTCGCCAGCCGCTCTTGGAACTTTTCCTTGTCGTACTCGCTGTCGACTTGGTCAATTTGGTTGCGGATCTGTTGGATGCGTTTGTCGATGTCGCCGCGCTTGCCGGCGCCTTCCACGATTGTGGTGTTGCTCTTGTCCACCGTGATCTTCTTGGCTCGGCCGAGCTGATCGAGCGTGAGGCTTTCAAGCTGAATCCCCAGATCCTCGCTGATCAGTGTGCCACCGGTCAGCACGGCAATGTCGCCCAGCATCGCTTTGCGGCGGTCGCCGAAGCCCGGGGCTTTCACGGCACACACGTTCAGCACGCCGCGCAATTTGTTCACCACCAGCAGCGTCAACGCCTCGTTGTCGATGTCTTCGGCGATGATCAACAGCGGCTTGCCAGACTGGCTGGTCTTCTCCAGGATCGGCACCAGATCGCGCAGGTTGCTGATCTTCTTTTCGTGGATCAGAATCAGTGCGTCTTCCAGCACGCATTCCATCGTCGCCGGCTTGTTGATGAAGTAGGGCGAGTTGAAGCCTTTGTCAAACTGCATGCCATCGACGTACTCGACCTTCGTCTCGGCCGTCTTGCCTTCCTCGACGGTGATTACGCCGTCTTGGCCGACGCGATGCAGGGCTTCGGCCAGCAGGTCGCCGATGGCCTTATCGTTGTTGGCACTGATCGCGCCGACATTGGCCACTTCCTCTTTGCTAGAGACTGGCCTGGACATCGCCAGCAATTTGGCTTCGGCCGCCTTCACCGCCTTGTCGATGCCGCGGCGGATGGCCATCGGGTTGCTGCCCGCGACGATGTTTCGCAGGCCCTCTTTCAAGATCGCTCGAGCCAGCACGGTGGCCGTGGTGGTGCCGTCGCCGGCCAAATCCGATGTCTTTTGAGCGACCTCGACGACCAGCTTCGAGCCCATGTTCTCGAAGCGGTCTTCCAGTTCAATTTCCTTGGCCACCGTCACGCCGTCTTTGGTCACGGTCGGACCGCCGAACGATTTGTCGATGATCACGTTGCGGCCGGTCGGCCCCATCGTGATGCCCACAGCATGAGCCAGTTTGTCAACGCCCCGCAAGATTCTTGATCGGGCGTGATCTTCGAAAAGAAGTTGTTTTGCTGCCACGCGTGAAGGCCCTTATATTAGATGTCCTTGATGTTGCATTGTCTTACTGTATCGCCTCTTTGGCGAACGGCGGGCGTGAGCCCGCTGGTCACCGTGGGGCTTACGCCCACGTTCGCCGATCAATGATCGCGCTGTTACGACTACACCACTTTGGCCAAGATGTCACTTTCGCGCAGAATCTTGACGTCTTCGCCGTTGATCTCGATGTCGGTGCCGCCGTACTTGCCGTAAATCACTTCGTCGCCCACGGACACCGACAGCTCGCCGCGTTGTCCGCTGTCGAGCAACCGTCCCGGGCCGACGGCCAACACAGTGCCGCGTTGCGGCTTCTCTTTGGCGGTGTCCGGCAGCACGATGCCGCCCGCCGTTCGCTCTTCGGCTTCGGTCGGTTCCACCACCACGCGATCATCTAGCGGACGAATCTTGATCTTCGCCATGTTCGTTTCCCTTTATCTTTTTGAATGCTTATGTTCGATTTAGGTTTGAATTCACATTACATCATGCCGCCCATGCCACCCATGCCGCCCATGCCACCTCCCATGCCGCCCATACCGTGGTCATGGTGATCGTGGTGATCGTCGTCGTCACCTTCCTTGGGAATCTCGGTCACGAGCGCCTCGGTGGTTAACAGCAGCGACGCGACGCTGGCGGCGTTTTGCAGCGCCGTCCGCACCACTTTGGCCGGATCGATGATGCCGGCCTTGACCAGGTCGCAGTATTCATCTTTGTCCGCATCATAGCCCTCGGTCTTGCCTTTCATCTGGCGAACTCGATTGACGACCACGGCTCCGTCCGCACCGGCGTTGTCGGCAATGCAACGCAGCGGATAATCGAGCACGTTGCGGATGATGTCGGCGCCCATCTTCTCGTCGCCGGTCAGGCCGAGCTTGTCGAGCGACTTTTCAGCCCGCAACAAAGCCACGCCACCACCGGCCACGATGCCTTCGGCCAACGCGGCCGCTACGGCTTCCTTGGCGTCTTCCAACAGCGACTTGCGTTCCTTCATTTCCGTTTCGGTCGCGGCGCCGCAGGTGATCTGAGCCACGCCGCCAGCCAGTTTGGCCAGCCGCTCTTGCAACTTCTCGCGGTCGTATTCGCTGTCGGTGATACCGATCTCTTTGCGGATTTGTTCGGCACGGCCGTCGATTTCGACCTTCTTGCCGGCGCCACCGACGACAATCGTTTCTTCCGACGTAACTTTGATCTTCTTCGCGCGGCCCAAGTCGGACAGCTTCACGCTCTCCAAATCGATGCCCAGATCCTTGAAGATGGGCGTGGCGGCGGTTAGCACGCCGATGTCGCCCATGATCGCTTTGCGGCGGTCGCCGTAACCGGGAGCCTTCACCGCACAGACGCTCAAGATACCGCGCAGCTTGTTCACCACCAGCGTGGCCAACGCCTCGCCTTCCACGTCTTCGGCGATGATCAACAGCGGTTTCTTGGACTTGCTGATCGCTTCCAAGAGAGGAATGAGCTTCTTGTTGGTCGAGATCTTTTCCTCGAAGAGCAGAATGTAGCAGTCGTCCAGTTCCACCGTCACGTCGTCTTGGTTGGTCACGAAGTGCGGCGAGAGGAAGCCGCGGTCGAACTGCATGCCTTCGACCACTTCGACGGTCGTTTCGCTGCTGCGGCCTTCTTCGACCGTGATCACGCCGTCCTTGCCAACCTTCAGAAATGCGTCGGCCAGCACGCTGCCGATCGACGGATCGTTGTTGCCCGCGATAGTGGCAACTTGTTGAATCTCTTTCTTGTTCTTGTCGCTGATCTTATCCGCCATCTTGACCACTGCGTCGCAGACCGCTTCGGTCCCTTTGGCGATGCCGCGCGACAGCGCCATCGGGTCGGCGCCGGCGGCAATCATTTTCAGGCCTTCGCGGAAAATGGCTTCGGCCAGGATCGTTGCCGTGGTCGTACCGTCGCCCGCCACGTCGTTGGTTTTGCTGGCTGCCTCTTTCACCAACTGGGCGCCCAGGTTTTCGTTGGGGTCGTCCAGTTCGATGTCTTCGGCCACGGTCACGCCGTCTTTGGTAATCTTCGGCGAGCCCCAGCCTTTGTCTAAAATCGCGTTGCGTCCGCGAGGGCCCAAGGTGCTGCGCACCGCGCGGGCCAATTTCGACACGCCGGCCAATAGCGGCTGTCGACAATCCTCATCAAAGACCATTCTCTTTGCCACGTGCGGATTCCTCCTGTTGCTGACGGTTGCTCAAATAATCGCCATCGAACCGGGCCAGCCGCCACCGGCTGGATCAAACCACGGCCCGGAAAGTTGTTTTGTCGTGTGACTTCGTAACCGAGCCATTACTGCCACTCTGTATTGGCAGCCCGGCATCGGAAAGAAGCCGATGTAGGCAACCGCTGTGCCAAAACACTGAAGACTATCCATAAGCTCTTGTGATGCAATAGCTTACTGGATTCCTAACGCTTGAGTATCTTGGGCGATCAATCCGCCGCGACGGATGCGGCGTGTCATTTTGACAGCCGGGAAAACCACGTACTTGGCATTTTCCGCAGAAGTAGATTCAATCGGCCTCCGCGACATTTCAAGAAAGCTAGGCTTTCAATGCGGCGACCATTAGATCAGGGGGGGCATGCGGCTGTCCGTGAAAATGACCACAGCGAACTCATCCTTGGACGACATTGGCGAGACGTTAGCGACCACATTTGGTGGTGAGTCAGGAGCTGCTGCTGAGTCGGCCTTTGGTGCATTCGCCGCCGCGGCCTGTACCGATTCCACGCTGCGTCAGGGGCTGATGAACATCAAGCAGCCCACCTACGAATCGATCAAGTCGTCGACGATCATGATCGTGGACGACGAGCCCATCAACGTCAAAATCGCTCGCCGGTATCTGCACGACGCCGGCTACAAGAATTTCATCACGATCACCGATGCTCCGCAGGCCTTCGATTCGATCCGCATCGAACAACCGGATGTGATCTTGATGGACATTGTGATGCCGCGGATGAGCGGCCTGTGGATTTTGGAGTTGATGCGCAACGATCCGCGGATGCGGCACATTCCCGTGATCATCCTAACCGCGGCCAGCGACCCGGCGACGAAACTGAAAGCCTTGGACTTGGGCGCCGCCGATTTTCTCAGCAAGCCGGTCGATCCAACCGAGTTGGCCGCGCGCGTGCGCAATTCGCTGTTGGTCAAAGCGCATCAGGATCAACTGGCCAATTACTCGGTGCAGTTGGAGCACGAGGTGCGGCTGCGGACTGCGGCGCTGGAAAGTTCGCGACAGGACGTGATCCACTGCTTGGCCAGTGCCGCGGAATGCCGCGACGACGTCACCGGCTATCACATCATTCGCGTTGGCACGTACGCCGCGATCGTCTCGCGGCGCCTGGGTTACGACAACGCATGGGTCGAGTTGATCGAACAGGCGGCCAAGCTGCACGACGTCGGGAAGATCGGCATCCCGGACGCGATTCTGCTAAAGGCTGGCAAGCTGGATGCAGGCGAATATGACGCGATGAAAAAGCATTGCGAACTGGGCCTGAGAATTATTCAACCCTGGTCCGAGCTTCGCGGGATCACGCCTCAGCACACGGTTCACGATGCGAACTCCGCCGTCGGCCATTCGCCGATCATGGTCATGGCCGCGCGGATCGCATACACGCATCACGAGAAGTGGGATGGCAGCGGCTACCCGCGCGGTCTGTCGGGCGAAGACATCCCCATCGAAGGCCGCATCACCGCCGTGGCCGACGTGTTCGATGCCCTCAGCAGTTTGCGCCCGTACAAAGCCGCGTTCTCGCTGGCAAGATGCTTCGAGCTGCTGGAAGAGGGCCGCGGAAAACACTTTGACCCCCGTGTACTCGACGCCTTCTTCGCTTCCACAGCCGAGGTCGTTAGAGTCATGTCCGAATACGCGGATTAAGCGATCGAACCACCAGTCCCCGATTGCCGGCGCGACTCGTTTAAACGCGATCTAATGGGGAGCGCAGGAACAATGACTGCCGCGCGAAAATGACTGCCGCGCGAAACGTGTCACACAGGCTGCTCGTCCTGGATGTACGTGCGGCCACGGTAGAATCGGGCGACAATCGTAAACGCGATGGCGCCGCCGAGCATGAACAGCGTAAAGAACAGGAAGTACTGGACGCCGGTGAGCCGGCTGGTGCCCGCTTCGTCTTGAATGAAATAGTTCACACCCGAAGTGAACAGGTTGCCCGCCGCCACGGACAGCAAGTACAGCGACATGATAAAGGATTTCATCGTCTTCGGCGCTTGCGTGTAGGATAACTCCAAGCACGTGATCGAGACCATTACCTCGCCTGCGGTCATGACTGCGTAGGCGGCGATCTGCCAGACGATGTTTGGCTTGGCCCCGCTCGCGATCAAGGACTCGACGTACGTCACAATCGCAAATGCCGCCGCCGCCAGAAAGAACCCAATCGCGATCTTCCGCAGCGGTGTCAGCGGAAAGACACGATTGATCGCGGGGTAAATGACGTAGGAAAACAGCGGGATAAAAGTCAAAATCAGAATCGGGTTCACGGCCTGGACTTGAGCCGACAGCCACTCGACGCCCATCCAGCGCCGATCCATCCTTTCGGCTTGCAACACCCACGACGAACCGGTCTGATCGTAAAGCGACCAAAACATGGCCACGAATACATACAGCACCGCCAGATTCATGGCGGCTCGCAGGCCAACGGGGCTGAATGCTTCCCGCACGAATCGAACACCGCCCGCAGGCACGTGCACGAACTTGTGGCGGCCGGCCCAGAAGACAACCGTGGCCACGAACATCAGCACGCCGGGCACCGCAAATGCGACGCTGGGTCCAAGTTTTTCCAACAGCTTCGGCGTCAACAGCGTCGAGATGAACGCGCCGAGATTGATGGAAAAGTAAAACCACGCGAAGACGCGGCTAATCAAATGTTGGTTTCGCGTGCCGAACTGGTCGCCGACGTGCGCCGATACACAAGGCTTAATCCCGCCCGCACCGATGGCAATCAGTGTCAGTCCCAACGCAAGGCCCAAACGCGTATCGTCAATGGCGAGTGCCAAGTGCCCCAAACAGTACAACATCGACAGACCGATGATCGTGCGGTACTTGCCGAGCAGTCCGTCGGAAATGAGTGCACCAAACAACGGAAAGAAATATGCCGACGAGGTGAACAAGTGAAAGTACGTCTTGGCTTGTTCCTCGGTCATCACATCCAAGGTGCCATCGCGAGCCAACAGGTGCTTCGTCATGAAGATCACCAGAATGGCTCTCATCCCATAGAAGCTGAACCGCTCGGCGGCTTCGTTGCCGATGATGTACGGGATGCCGCGCGGCAATTCGCTGCTCGGCAAAGGTGCCGTGAGATACTTTTCGCCCATGATCCGTTTCTCAAACACTAGCCCCACGCGCCAGTTCTGATGTTGCGCTAGCAAAAACTTGTTTTGGAGTCCAACTCACGACCGTCCAAATTCTGGCGAATTCGGCTACCATCCGTCGAAAAGCGCAACATCAAAGCGCGCCAGCGAGGGAATCCTGTAGCTCGGGTCCATTGACCCGAGCGAAACAACGCGAATTCCTCGGATCGATGGAGGTCAAAGGACTCGACCGACGACAACCGCAATTTGCTCGGGTCAATGGACCCAAGCTACGAAGCGTAACCCAAGCTACAAAAAACGGCGAGTGATTGTAACCTCCAAAGTTACGAAACGCGATTCGTGCGCGCCACGACGCGGTGAAAATGCAGTTGCACTTCGCGATCGACCACGCGGCGGACGCCCTCGACCAGACAGCGCGGCTCGTTGTCTTCCTGGCCGATGCGCATGACGTCTTCCAACTTCATGCCAGGCGGGACGGTGAATGTGGATTGATTGATGATCTGATTGCCGGCATCCAGTTCGGGCACGATGAAGTGACAGGTCGCGCCGTACGTGAGCATGCGGCTGGCGTACGCCTCTTGATACGGTTGCATGCCGGGGAAGCTGGGCAGCAGTCCGTGGTGCAGGTTGATAATTCGGCCGCCCGCATACTTCCAGCAACTGGCCGGCGGCAAGATGCGCATGTAGCGAGCCAGGATCACGTAATCGACGTCGTATTGATCCAGGACTTCGATCAGCCGCGCGTCGTTCGTATTGCCTTGCGAGTCGCCGACCATCTGCCATTCGACGCCGAACTGTTCGGCGATGCCGCGGCAGGCGTTGCGGTTGCCGATCATCACGGCGGCTTCGGCCTTGATCTGGTTGTCGCGGATCGCCCGCAGCAGCGCCAGCGACGGTTCGGTGCGATACGTCGTGCAGATCGCCAGCCGCGGCCGTTTCGCCCGTTCGTCCGGAGACCAGACACGTACCGACAGATTTTTCTTGCGGCCAATCTCGGTGACGGCTTCGCGAATCGCCGACAATTGGGCGCCCGACAGTTCGATCCGCAGCAGCATTGCAAACACCGCCTCCTCGTCGTGATCGTACATTTGGATCTCGGCGATGTTGGCGCCCTGGCCGGTCACATAATGAATGATCGGGTCGGCCAGTCCGACGTTGTCAGGCCCAACAGCAGTGATAACGATTTGCATGGTTCGATTCGCCCCGCGACGTACTTCTACATGGTCATACACCAGCCTACCTCATCACGTTGCGCATGCGCAGACGACATAATCCGGTTATGCGGCTTGAGCCCGCAGTACAACCGAGAAAGGATTTTGGCGCGCCATCCGACGACGGCGTATTCTACGGTATCGGCGTAGCGTCGCAACCTAGTCTTTTTGCGGGAGGTCTGTTAGGTTAATTGGCAAGCCAGCGCGTGCTAAAGCCGGCGGCACGTCGCGGTGTGAAGGAGACTCGCGAGCCGGCCCACCTACAACGGAATGACGAACCATGTCCACTGTGCTGCGGACCAAGCCCACGCGCGAACAACTTAAGCCCGGTGAAGTCCTGTGCGATCATTGCACCGCCAAATGTTGCCGCTATTTCGCATTGCCCATCGACGAGCCGAAGACGCGGAGTGATTTTGAATTCATGCGCTGGTTCCTGCTGCACGGCCGGGCGTCGGTGTTCACGGAAGATGGCACCTGGTACTTGATGGTGCACACCGAATGCAAGCACCTGCAGCCGGACAACCGCTGCGGCATCTACGAAACGCGACCGCTAATCTGCCGCGAGTACACCACCGACAACTGCGAGTACGAAGACGACTGGGTGTACGACCACTACTTCGAGACGCCCGAACAAGTCGAAGAATACGCCGACGCCGTGTTGGCCAATCCGTCCCACGGCAACTTCCGCAGCCGTAAGCCCCCGCTATTCCAAATCATTGGATAACATTTGGAGTGCGGTAACTCGTTACCGCTTTAGGAATTTTTGGAACGCGCCGCGCCGGCAACTGCCTTTTATGATTTCGCCCTCCATGATTTTGCAAGTTCCGAGTTTCGCAAAATCATGGAGGGCAAAATCATAAGAGACAATGTTCACGTCTTATGCCGCCGACGCTTGTCGCCCCGCGTAGAACTCGGCGATGTGCTGCACGACGGCATGTTGCTCGTCGATGGTCAACTCGGGGAAGATCGGCAGGCTGAGCACTTCAGCGGCGGCGCGTTCGGTTTGGGGGAGGCTGCCGGCCGAGTAACCCAGCGCACGGAAGCATTGCTGCTGGTGCAGCGGTACAGGGTAATAGATTTCGCTGCCGATGTTGGCTTCGGCCAGCCGGGCGCGCAGCGCGTCGCGCTGGCCGCCTGGAACGCGAACGGTGTACTGATTCCACACGTGCAGGAAATCGTCCGAGGCGCCGGGCAGGACCAGTTTGCGATGCAGCCCCGCGGCGCGGAACAGCCGATCGTAGTTGGCGGCGTTCTCTTGCCGGGCGGCGGTCCAGCTTGACAATCGCGTCATCTTCACATTCAACACCGCAGCCTGAATCGAATCCAAGCGGCTGTTGATGCCCACGTCGCTGTGATAGTAGCGCGGGTTCATGCCGTGCGCGGCCAGCAACCGCAATCGCCCGGCCAGCTTGTCGTCCGACGTGGTCAGCATCCCGCCGTCGCCGAATCCTCCCAGATTCTTC
Organism: Pirellulaceae bacterium; assembly: GCA_041744735.1. Lineage (GTDB taxonomy): Bacteria > Planctomycetota > Planctomycetia > Pirellulales > Pirellulaceae > JBGTKH01. The sequence goes on from JBGTKH010000387.1 coordinate 33,534, forward strand.
GTCGGATAGAAGCTGAAGCAACCGATGTGGCTCATCGAACCCGCGCCGCGCCCGCAGTGCTCGGCGCCAATGGCCTGAGCCGCATCTTCGATCACAATCAGGTCGTGCCGCTTGCCGATCTTGCAAATTGCGTCCATGTCCGCGCACTGACCGAACAAATGCACGGGGAGAATGGCTTTCGTGGCCGACGTGATGGCGGGTTCGATCAACGTTGGGTCGATGTTGAACGTGGCCCGATCGATGTCGACAAAGACAGGCGTGGCCCCCAGCCGCCAGACGGCACTGGCCGTGGCGAAGAACGTGAAGCTGGGCACAATCACTTCGTCGCCCGGCCCAATGTCGGTGGCCATCAGCGCCAGCAACAGAGCGTCGCTGCCCGAAGCGCAGCCGATCGCGTGTTTCGCACCGCTGAGTGCCGCCACGGACTCTTCCAGTTGCTTCACGTCCGGCCCAAACAGGAACCGGCCGGAATCACAAACGCGGGAGATCGCCGCCAGAATTTCGTCGCGCAACGGCCCGTTGCCTCGGCCGACATCTAAGAGCGGAACAGAGGTGGGAGTCGATCCGCTGGCATTTTGCTTGGTCTGCTGTGTCTTTGAGGCGGTCATCGGCGAAAGCTCCGCTTCCGTGCTGTTAGTGTCGAAGTTCAGATTCATGCGGCCCGTCGGACGGGCGAAATCGGGGTTGAAGGTTACGGTCGGCATCGGTTTGGGTCAAGATCGAACGTGCCTCATTGATAGCCCGCGCCCCAGCCGCTAGAATCCGAGACTTACGCAAGTTGCAGGCGAACGGCGGGCGTAAGCCCGCTGGTAACTGTGGGGCTTACGCCCCAAGTTCGCCGGAAACGCTCGTCGGAAAACTCGCATCCAAACGCCTTTATGTCATACAGTCATGGCGAAATCTGAAAACGCTCTCAACATTCGTCCGCAAGCCGCATTAGACTTTGCGGCGATCGGTGCGCTGGTGCATCGTCTGGACACGGGCATCATTCCGTTTCACAAAGCGACCGAGTGCCAGATTCACGTCAGCGGCGGGGAGTTCAACGTCGCGGCCAACCTGGCAAACTGTTTCCAGATGCAGACGGGCATCGTCTCGGCGATCGTCGATTATCCAATTGGCGACTTGATTTCGGAACGTGTCCGCGCGATGGGCGTGAAACCGCATTTTCGCCACTTTGCTCACGACGGCGTGCATGGGCCGAACATGGCCACCGTGTACAGTGACCGCGGCTGCGGCGTGCGAGCACCGGTGGTGTTTTACAACCGCTCGAACGAAGCCGCCGCGCAACTGAAGCCGAGTGATTTCGACTGGGCTCAGATCTTCGCGGGCGGCGTGCGCTGGTTCCACAGCGGCGGCATCTTCGCCGCGCTGTCGGCCACCACGCCCGAGGTCATCATCGAAGGTATGCAAGCGGCAAAAGCGGCCGGGGCTGTTGTGTCGTTCGACCTGAACTTTCGCGAAAAGATTTGGAAGGTATCGGGCGGACTCGATAAGGCCCAAGCGACGATTCGGCGAATTATGGAGCACGTCGATGTGTTGGTGGGCAATGAGGAAGACTTGCAGAAAGGGCTGGGAGTGCCCGGACCCGACGTGGCCGGCAAGTCGAAGCTCGACCCCAGCACGTTCTTCGGCATGATCGAAAGCGTCGTTGAGAAATATCCGCACGTGAAGGTTGTCGCCACGACGCTGCGCGAAGTCCATTCGACGAATCGCCACAGTTGGGGCGCGGTTGCCTGGATCAACGGAAAAACCCACGTGGCTCCGACGTGCGAGCTCGATGTTTACGACCGCGTCGGCGGCGGTGATGGTTTTGCCTCCGGTTTGTTCTACGGTTTGCTAACCGGACTCTCGAACGAACAGGCGGTCAAGTTGGGTTGGGCTCACGGCGCGCTGCTGACCACGTTCCCCGGCGACACAACGATGGCTACGCTCGCGCAGGTCAAAGCATTCGCGGAAGGCGGTTCGGCGCGGATTCAACGATGAGGGCGCGGGATCGGGTGTTCAGAAATTCATCTTTTTGCGGTCAGAGCAGGAAACTATGAGCGAACTCTGTGATTTCGGACTGATCGGCTTGGCGGTGATGGGCGAGAACTTGGCGTTGAACGTCGAGAGCCGCGGCTATCGCGTCGCCGTTTACAATCGCACGACCGACAAGGTCGACGAATTGATCAACGGCCGCGCCAAAGGAAAGAATTTCGTCGGCTGTCACAGCGTCGAGCAATTGGCGCAGAGCCTCGTGCGGCCGCGCAAGGTGATGATGCTCGTCAAAGCCGGGCCCGCGGTCGACCAACTGATCGAACAACTCATCCCACACTTGGCCCCCGGCGACGTGATCATCGACGGCGGCAACACGCACTACGCCGACACGGAGCGCCGCACCAAATACGTCGAGCAAAAAGGGCTGCTGTTTGTGGGCACGGGGGTTTCGGGCGGCGAAGAAGGGGCGCTGAAGGGTCCCAGCCTGATGCCCGGCGGCAGCAAGGCCGCGTGGCCGGTGATTAAGCCGATCTTCCAAGCTATCGCCGCGAAGGTCGGTCCCAAAAACGATATCCCGTGCTGCGAATGGGTCGGCCCGCGCGGCGCCGGGCACTACGTGAAGATGGTGCACAACGGCATCGAATACGGCGACATGCAGTTGATCTGTGAAGCCTATTTCATGCTTGGCCAAGCGTTGGGGCTGCGAAACGAAGAGTTGTACGAAGTGTTCGACGAGTGGAACCGCGGTGAGCTGCAGAGCTATTTGATCGAGATCACTCGCGACATTTTTAGCGTCAAGGACGACGTCAATCCCGAAGACTATTTGGTCGACAAGATTCTGGACACCGCCGGCGCCAAGGGCACGGGCAAGTGGATGAGCCAGTTGGCGCTGGACCTCGGCGTGCCCAGCACATTGGTCACCGCGGCCGTGTTCGCTCGTAGCATATCGTCCATGAAAGACGCCCGCGCGCGAGCCAGCCAAGTATTGCGCGGACCGGGCTCGCCGATGGAAACGCTGCGGATGGAGGATCGCGAGTCGTTCATCGACGCGGTTCGGCACGCGCTGTATGCCTCGAAGATTTGCAGCTACGCGCAAGGCTTCGTGCAACTGCAAGCCGCCGCGGCCGAACATGATTGGCCACTGAACTACGGCGACTGTGCCCTGCTGTGGCGCGGCGGTTGCATCATTCGCGCTCAGTTCCTGGACCGCATCAAAGAGGCGTTTGACGCCAGTCCCAATCTGGAAAACTTGCTGCTGGCTCCGTACTTCACCAAAGCACTGCATAATGCGCAAGACGCCTGGCGGCAGGTAGTCACGGTCGCCACGCGGTTGGGCCTGCCGGTGCCGGCGTTTAGCACCGCGCTGGCCTACTACGACAGTTACCGCCGCGAGCATCTGCCGGCGAACCTGCTGCAAGCCCAGCGCGATTATTTCGGCGCTCACACGTTCCAGCGGATCGACCGAGAAGGCACGTTCCACACCGACTGGCTCAGCCAGCGTCGCCCGCCGAAGTCGTAAGCAAATCGTAGGACGGATTGCCAATCCGTCCCCGTACCGTGTTCGCGGTTAAACGACGAAATCGAGAGAGACACACATGTCCGCCGAGTATCTATCGAAATTATTCGGCCTCGATGGCCAGATCGCCGTTATCATCGGCGGCACAGGCGTCTTGGGAGGCGCGTTTTGCGACGGGCTGGCACAGGCCGGTGCTCACGTGATCGTTGCCGGCCGATCCGAAGAGCGCGGACAAGAGCGAGTCAATGCAATCGGCGCATTAGGCGGGCAATCTGAATTCCTCGCCGTAGATGCCACATCCCGCGAGTCCATCCGCACACTGTTGGAAAAGACGCTTGAGCGACACAACCGCGTCGATATCCTGGTCAACTGTGCCGGCGTCAATTCGGCGACACCGTATGAACAGATCGCCGACGAAGACTGGCACCGCGTGATCGACGGCAATTTGACCTCGACGCATCTGGCGATTCAAAACTTCGCGCCGCAAATGGCCGGCCAGCCGCAAGGCGGTTCGATCCTGAACATCGGCAGCGTCACGGCTCACCTGCCGCTGTCGCGCGTGTTCGCGTATTCGGCGTCGAAAGCCGCGGTGGTGAATCTCACCCAGAACGTGGCTCGCGAGTACGCCACTCGCAACGTCCGCATCAACGCCCTCTGCCCCGGCTTCTTTCCGGCCGAACAGAACCGCAAGATCCTCGACGCTCAGCGCGTGGACAACATCATGCGTCAAACCCCGATGGCCCGCTTCGGCGAACCCGAAGAACTAATCGGCGCCGCGCTGCTGCTAGTCTCCCGCACCGCCGGCAGCTTCATCACCGGCGCCGCCCTCTACGTCGACGGCGGATTCACCGGCATGCGGTTCTAAGTACGACCGTCGCCAATTTGTGCAAACGGATGACGGACTGAACTCGTAAACCCGCTCTCCGAAATTCCGTGTGCGAAGTCTGCACCTGCAAATCCGTTGGAATCGCGCCACCGCGAACGACGCTGGAGATTCCAGCCACGATCAAATCTTGTCCGATCAATGCAGCCGAGACAACCAAACAAGGACGCAGACTGGCGCCGGTCAGATCGGTGAACGGAAATTGCGTCAACAAGACGTCGCCACGCGAGTAGGTCGGCATTATGCGGGCTCACCGCCGCGCAGGATTTGCTATAATTGCACACGTGTCACGGGCCAGCAAGGATTAACGGCATGGCGAATTCGATGAAACTTCGACTTAAATTGGTCAAAGGAAAAATCCTCGAACGTCCTTGCCTTTTCGCTTGTCCATCCTGATCCAAGTACGCGTTCGAGCGACGATGCCAGCGACCACGTCGCGTTTGCATGTCCCCGAAAAATGAAGTGATTTGGAAGACAATTCAGTCGTTCAATCAGGTCTTCCGCTGAATCGATCAATATCTCATTCATTCGATCGTACCCGATGGTAAAGTTTGCTCCTGTTGACTTCCGGCTTGGTCGTGGTAATATATGACAACTCGGATGCGGCGGACGATATATGCGCTACTTGCGGATCATCTGGGACTTGGAGGACGACGAGGACGGCAACGTCCAGCATATCGCAGAAAACGAAGTGACGCCCGACGAGGTCGAGGAGATCCTGCGAACGGCTGATGAAGCGCAGTTCAGCCGCTCCAGTAGCCGGCCACTGGTGTTCGGCTATACGAACGCCGGCCGGTTGATCGCGGTGATCTTCGACTGGGTGGATGAAGATACGGTATATCCCGTCACTGCCTACGAACCGGAGGAATGAACCATGACCGCACGTCGCATTGAGCGGGTTTCTCGCGGACGTAAACTGACACCCGAGGAAGCAGCGCGGTATCGCCAACTGCGGGCGGACATCGAGCGCGAGAAGCCGGCCATCAACGCTGAGATCCGCGCCCGACTGGCCGAGCAGCGCGAGTTAGCGGCAGTGTTCACCGAACTCAAGCAAGTCCGCGAGTCCCTGGGCCTCAGCCTAACGGACATCCAAGCGCGCACGGGCATCGACCGTTCGGCGTTGTCCAAGCTGGAGACCGGTCAGCGCGCCAACTTTACGCTGGACACGGTTCGCAAATACGCGGAGGCCGTCGGCAAGCGCGTGCTCGTCACCCTCGCGGACGCGGCGGAGACCGCGACGGCCGGGCACTAGCGTGTCTACGACTGCTACCATTCTGGACTCGATCTTAAATCAACGATCCGTTTGCCGTAGTCAATTTCGAGATGATGCGGATCGAGCGGTTCGGTGCCAATTAGACAATCTTTGCCGGGTCCGACCATATGTGAGAAACGTTTGGTTCAGGTCGTCAAGAAACCCTGTCACGAAACGTCCCTCCGATTTTCACGGCGCCGCCGCCGACTCGAAAGATGTGGACCGGCTTCGCGCCGAATCGTTCCCGGCACGCGCGATCGACCTCGCCATAGGTCTTCCCCAACACATAATCGCCCGACTCCGGTTCAACGGCGATCACCTTCCCGAAGTGTTCCCTTTCAAGCTGTTCTTTCAGCTTTGCATCGTAGACCTTCTTTGCCGCTTCCGCGAACTGCGGTTGATCCCCGCCGAGCATAGTCATCGTTTCACCTCCCGGTATACTCGATTGTTTCTATCCTGCAGTGTAGCAGGTCACCGCAATCCCATCGTATCGCTGCGCGCGGGTCGATGAACCTCTGGCGCTTTCCTCATTGCTGATAGCCGGCAGCAGAGGTAGACTGTAAATATGAAGACATTCGAGACAGATACGAAGGTAGGGCCGGGCGGCGTTTTGACGCTGGAGCAGCTTCCGTTTACCGACGGCCAGCCAGTGCATGTTCGAGTCGAGGTCAAGTCCGACGACGCAACGGCCTCGCAACCGCGCGTCCTCGGACTGCATCAAGGTTCGGTTTGGATGAGCGACGACTTCGACCAGCCGTTGCCGGACTCATTCTGGCTGAAGGACGAGCCCAGCGATGAAGCTTCTGCTTGACACGCACACTTTCCTGTGGATGGACGCGGAACCAGCGAAGCTCTCCACAACCGCCCGCTCGCTTATCATCGATCCGAGCAACACGCTCTATCTGAGCGCTGCCAGTCTCTGGGAAATACAGATCAAGTCGAGCTTGAATAAGCTGCAACTACGAGTTCCGTTGCTGCAGATGGTGAGCGAGAATGAACAGACGAATGGGCTCGTCGTGCTCTCCGTAAACCCCGGCCACATTTACGCGCTCGACCAGCTTCCCAACATCCACAACGACCCATTCGACCGGCTAATCGCCAGCGTCGCGCGTAGCGAAACCGCTACGCTGCTGAGTGCCGATCCCGTGTTCCAACATTATCCCGTGTCGCTGAAGTGGTGAATCGCGCGTACATGACGGTAATTGATGCGATGAAACAAGAATTCCAATTGGTCCTGGCCATCGACGAATTCACGGATTCCCTCGTCGATTCTCTCTTCGAAGCTGGATTTGACGACGCGCACCTGACCAAATGCGGCGGGCAGCCCTGTATCATCATCGACGACCGCGACACCACGGACTTGGCCGCCACCGTCCGCGCCGCCGTCGCCGATGCCCAGCGCGCCGGCGTAAAAGTTCTCCACGTTCGAATCCCCGACGTGGAACTGATCAACGCCGAACTTGCCTCTGCCTGATTCTGAAACCAAGTTCAACTAGCGTGTCTACGACTGCTACCATTCTGGACTCGATCTTAGTTCAACGGTCCGTTTGCTGTAGTCAATTTCGAGACGATGTCGAAGACATCCGCGCGTGCGTTCAGTTTGCCATGGGCACGCTCTCTCTGGAAGAGATTCACCTGGCCACGCCCGCGCCATGAAGTTCCTTGCTGACCAAGACGTTCAGCCGGTCCACTTGTGATACTCCTCGGCGTCGCCACCAATGCGCCACGTGCGAATACCACTGTGGCCGACCCGAATCACGGTGCCCTTTCGCTTGGCCCAAGTTCTGCACTCGGCATGTCGTAGGAGTCGACGAATGAAGTTCGCGACCTCGTATTGGTTGACAGCCAAGCAAACCAAACTATATCGCTCGTGGCACAATTCCGACTTGTAGAAGCCAAGATCACGAGTAAAGAACGTCGGCCGTGAAAGCTGATGGAGCAGTGGGATAACATGCTCGTTGTCTTTCATCCCTGGCTCGCCGAGGTCTTGGCCGATTTGACGCGTGCGAATCCGCCAACGGTGCAACAACTGACGCTGATCTTCGATAATGTTCTCATCGAGGACGTTCATTTGCCGGCCAACTCGGTTACCAAACCTTCCGGATGATTCCGCAGTGCCTCACCGCCAAGTCGCACCGCTTCGGCAATCGCATCTTTGGTAATCGCATGGCGCCACTGTTGGCAAATCGTGTCCCACTCAAGCCCCATCGCCACTTGTTCCAAGACGTCGCGAACGAGAATCCGCGTTCCTCGAAACGTAGGTTCCCCGTGGCAAATCTGCGGGTCCGCGACGACAAACCGGCCTGTGAGTTGACCCATCGCGCTGTGCTCCATTGATGCGTCGATATGACGGCGTGCTCGACCGTGCCTCTCGGTCACGGCTTCATTCTAACTCGCAACGCCGACGCGGCATAGACAATTCCGGTTGCCGATCCGACGTGGCCATGCGGAGCGCCTACCGAGCGCCGGAATCGGCTTGGTGGTTGGAATAGCGTTGTCGGGAAACCGAAAATTCATACCCAGCTACAAGACGACCGTGTCTTGCTCCGGGATCGGTTCCATGACGTAGTCGGCCGGCTTCAATCCCAAGGCGTCGGCCCGCTTGGCTAGTTCCGTTTCCGAATCTCCGCACGCCAGGATTTTCGAGCCGTCCGCAGCGAACGCGACCCACATGCCGCGGTACTTCGCCAATTCCGCCGCCGGAAACAACGGCCGGCGGTCGCGCGTGCAATGTTGTGTCGGCATGATTAACGACCTTTCCAACAAACAGGACATTGAAACCGCCAAGAGCCCCGTCGCTATCGAATACAACCAGTGTACACCAAACGACTCATCGCGTGCAAAGTCATGCAACCATCGGAAGTGGCGGCTGATTCGCAGCGCGAGGCCACGACATTGCTGCAGGCATTTAGAGGATGAAGATGAACGGGACTGGTGCGCAGAGCGAATGCCGGCTTGCAGGGCGCGGACCAATCGTGTCCGTGAGAATAGGCCGCTACCGGCCATCGACGATTTTAAGGATACCGTCGTCGATGCTTTGTTCGAGCCCGGATTCGACGACGCGCACCTGACACAACTTGGTGGACAGCCCTGCACCGTACGTCATCGATGACCGTGACATCACAGACCTAGCCGCCCCCGGGACCGACGTCGACACGCCCTTGCCTGTGTAGACCAGATCGTACATTTTAATCGTCTTCCATAATTCGGGCATAAAGATCCTTCGTCGACATGCGTTGATCGGCACCGAAATCCCTCGCAACTTTCTTGCATATTTCTAAAGCACCACCTCTTCCGCTAAAACCCTTGAAATCTCCACCATTTGACCAGTCCCAGGCCTTCCCTGATTTCAAAATACGCAACATGTCCTCGATCTTGTACTGATCAGTCAGCAACACCTTGTCGATCACCACAGCGCCAATGAAGCACACGGCCCACAGACCGGCACCTCGTAACACGATGTACTCCCGTGGATTGGACCACGCCTTTGGCTGCCATCTTTTCATTGCCGAGAAGAAATTCCTTATGAGCCGAAATTGGGCATCCGCGTCAGGAACCAGAGGGAGCTGTGACGATTTTGAAAGCAAATATGTGACTCCCGTCCGCAGGGAACGAAGCGGGATGTCTACAGTCGGCGATTTTTTCCCACCTTCGAACACCCGTTCGTAAAGCGGGCTTTTCGGATCCCGTCCGAGTTGTTGGGCAATGTAAAGGTCAGGGGAATTGCGTTTAAGCGTTTCTTCAGGAGTAAGCCGAATTTCAATATTGTCCAAATGACTTGTGTTCATTGCCTTTTGATTATCGTTGATATCCCTGAATAGCACGATTTCTTCTTCTTGCGTCAGTCCATACGCCATGCAAAACGACACAGTTTTGTCGATCGCAGGAAAATCAGGACTATCACCGTCTGCGTAATGCAACCGATGGTTCCCGTCGATTCGCGAAATTGCGATACGAACTCTTCCCTTTCGGTTCGTCGCATTAAGATCAATTTCGAGGATTCCAACGTCATTCAAGGACTTGCTTGGAATAAACTCGGCAATATTCTTCATACGCGCACACAAGAATACCTCAGGCCAAAATGCGAAGTCCCGCGTTTTGACGTATTCATAGGCGTCTTTTGCATGCTTTGGACTTAAATCTCGCTGCGTACCTTTGGGATTGAGTTGCTGATCATAAATGTCCGCCTTGGAAATACTGGCCAAGTCGCAGAGTTTGGCATATCCCCTGTATACTGTGACGCCAAGAACAACACCCCGTATAACCGGAATGCGCAGCTTTCGCATCGTACTTTTAGGTCACGGCCAACTCGCACTTTGGGCAATCTAGGCTAGAGC
>JBGTKH010000388.1:0-4443 GCA_041744735.1 Pirellulaceae bacterium
TGACAACGGACCAATTCCCATGGCCACCAACGTTCACGATCTTTGCAAACAGCGCGGCGTCTCGCTCCTGGAAGTTGCGGACCGCAGCGGTGTGGACCTGCTGCGCGTGCGGGCCATCTATCTCGGCCGCTGGACTCCCAGCCCCGAAGAACGCCAAAAAATCGCCGCCGTTCTGGAAGTCACCACCGACGACATCGCCTGGGGCCATCAAACTCCCATCCAACACATCTACGGCCACGGACCGGGATAAATCTGATCGTGCCATGCCACTGCGTAAGGCAAAGTGTCCAAGCGTAGCGGACGCTTTTGCGATTTGGTCGGCGTGGAAGGCGTCGAAATAATTGACGCCACTAATGACGAATGCGTTTCGCCCTGAAGCCTTATGGGGATGGATAGTACGATTGTTCAAAGTGAACGTGTGATTCATCCACCGGTGCGAACCAAATTCCCGCAGATGGGTCCTGTAAGTCATGCCCAACTGAACGTCGGGACTACATCACCACGCTGTTAACGTGTGCCGCAAGGCGCGATGTCTCGGCAAGCCTTCGTTGGGCTTCTTGAAAACACAACGAGTTTGCGATGCGCGAAGACATGGACAAGGTGATTGTCGAACGGCCGCGAATTGGTTCGCGTTTGCCGTCGCGCAAGAAAGGATATCGCAAGTACGTGCAGAAATCGGGTGTCGAGAATCTGCCGTCGCGCGAACCGATGCTCGGCCATTGGCGCGGACGCCAGCGCTATCTGAACGAACATCTCGGCCCGATGCGCCGTTTCCTGCGTTCGTGCGTGGGGCGTCCTTGGAACAAAGTACACCAAGAACTGTGCGAGCACGTTTCGTTCGACAACGTCGTGCAGAAGCACGTGCTGACTCATGTCTTCGATTTCGTTCAGCTTCACGTCGAAATCCGCGGGCGGCAGATCGTTGTTTGCCAGGGTTGGCGCCGAGGCATGCCGCTGCCACCGGGCGAGATGTACATATGTCCCAACACCGGCCTGCTCAAGGTCGTCCGCCGCAAACGCCAGACTCATTCCCCGCGGCGCGTGCAAATCGGGCAATTGATCCAGTACCACCAACGAGACAACCTGTGGTGGGAATTGAAACTGCGCGAGCGTCCCGACGATCCCGGCAGATATTGGGACGTGTGGCTGGAACGTCCTCTGTCACAACTGAACGACGTCGAGCTGCGCGATACGTTCGGCGGGAAGCTAACGGCCATCTCCAAACGACCGTTGTCGCCGCCCGAAGTCCGCCTCTTACACCGCAGGCTACGAAGGCAACATCAGCGACGTTAAGTTACTCGCGAATCTCGTCTGCCTCGCCGAGCACTTTATCGAGCAGAGATTCAAGCCCAAGCTGTTTCGCCAAATCGTGAATCAAAGCACGATCCGAGTCGAACCCGGTGCGATAGATCTGTCGCAAGTCACGCCGGCTCTTATGGCTCGTCAACGGGAAACATCGGCCAACTTCCGTTCGATCATTGCCTTTGAGACTGGATCGGCGCCGTACTGACGCAGCGCAACTTCCCACTTCAATCGCTCCGCGGACATGGGGCCCAACTCGGACTGGATCTGCCGGGCGATCAACTCGCGTGCCCACTGAAACATCGCGGCGGAACGTTCGACTCGCTGCTTCGCGGAGAGCGAATCCATACGGTCCTGATAATGCTGTTCAATGATCGACGCCATCCGTCCACCCGAATCACAACACCTTTCCAATGCTGACTTTGGATTTGATTGCGAACCCTTTAATTCACTCGACTCTCAGCATACCCAACCTAGCTGCCGATGCGGAGTACAGGTTACGAAACCGCAACAGGTTTTGCGGGTTCCGGTCATCTCCCGACAGATTCAGCACGGCCTCAGAGTGATGTGTCCGAACGAACCTAGTGCTTTGGCAAGGCTTAATTTTCGAGTGACCCGAACGCGAACTAGCGTCGGGCGGTCGGCAAAAACGCCCGTGGCTAGCGCCAACGGCTCACAGTTCAACCCGAATTCTCATCCGTGACAAAGCATTAGCGGCAAAAGAGCCGCAGTCTTCCGCGCAGCAGACCGCGGCGCGGCGGGCAGCAGTCGGGTTGGCAGCACTCTTCTTCCGCGGCGCCGTCCAGCACGATCCACATGTTGCGGAATGTAACCGGGTTGCCGTGGTGTTGGAAGTGGATGGGGCGCGGGTCGGGACCTTCCGCGGCTCCGGCGCCGGTTTTGGCGATGATCTCGTAGTCGTTCTGCACCGCTTCGCCGTTGTGCAGCATGGTGATCCGCGCGTTGGCAATCTTCTGGCCGTCGGCATGGAAACGGGCGGCGGTGAAGTAGATGTCGTACGTCTGCCACGCCAGCGGCGGCAGGCACATGTTCACATCGGGGCGGTGCTGGCGATACAGACTGCCGCACTCGTTCTCGATCCCTTCCAAGCCGAACGAATCCAGAATTTGCACTTCGTAACGCTGTTGGATGTAGCAGCCGCTGTTGCCTCGCCCTTGCCCGCGCGCGTAGGGCATGTAGGGCGTGCGAAACTCGACGTGCAACTGAAAATCGCCGACTGGCATCGCCGTGGTCGCGCCCGTCATCAGTAGGCCGTCGGGTGTGACGTTGCCGCCAGTCAGATTCACGGGCGGAGTGCCGTCGAACAGCACCATCGCACCGCGCGGCGGCGCGGCGCCCATCGTCGGGCTGACGCGCTGAATCTTTTGCAGGCTGGCCATCTGCCGCCCGCCGCTGTCGTGAACCAGCGCCTGTTGCGGCTCGACGGTGATGGTGTGCTCGGGGCTGAGCAACGACACGACGCCGTCTTGCAGTTCGCCCTGCAGCATGCTCTTGGTCGTGCGGTCCCAGCCGGCGCCGGGCAAACCGCCGCGGTAATACACGGCGTCGAATTTTCCGTCACCCAACGCCACCACTTGCAGCCCCGCGTACTCACGCCCGCGCCGCGAACCGAACGTGGTCCCCAAGTACTCGCCCTGATAAGCAAAGTCGACATCCACGTCGCTCAATTCCGTGATCGCCAGATTTTGCGCCTTTGGCGGCGGATCGGCCGACAGCACGGCCGCGGGTAACATCAAGACGAATGATAGGAAGGGGCAAAGTTTCGAGGGGGGCAGCATCAGCGGTAGCTCCTTCAAGTAGCAGGGAACTCGGCAAGTTGTGTTTCAAATAGTTTGTTTCACGAGCCCGCCGGCTGCAAGCGGAAAGTGGGCCGATTTGTTTCCCTCCCGATTCGTCTCTGGCGGTAGGATGGGCATTCCTGCCCGTCAAATCCGTGGCTGTAACGTCGAGTCGGCGATGGGACGCCGGGTTTACGACCCGCCGCGGGCGTTCTATTTTGATGTTTCGCGATTGTTCGCGATACTTGTATTCCAAACACCACCTCGTTCGGCCCATGCAATATCAACACGTCTGCTTGGAAGCTTTGGGCTACACGCTGCCCGACGAAGTGATTTCTTCGGACGAGATTGAGCGGCGGCTGGAGCCCTTGTATCGGCGGTTGCGGCTGCCCGAAGGGCGCTTGGAGTTGATGACCGGCATTCGCGAGCGGCGGTTCTGGGCGCCGGGGACTTTACCCAGCCAGAAGAGTATCGAGAGCGGCGAAAAGGCGATCCGTGCCGCCGGCATCGACCGCTCGCTGATCGGTGCGCTGGTGCACGGTTCGGTGTGCCGCGACTTTCTCGAACCGGCGACAGCTTGCGGCGTGCACCACGGTTTGGAGTTGCGCGCCGAGTGTCAAATCTATGATGTTTCAAACGCCTGCCTCGGCCTGCTCAACGGCATCGTGCAAGTTGCCAACATGATTGAACTGGGACAGATTCGCGCGGGCTTGGTCGTCGGCACGGAAAGCAGCCGGCAGTTAGTCGAAACGACGATCGACGCGCTTAATCGCGATCACTCGCTCTCGCGTAAACAAGTGAAATTGGCCGTGGCTTCGTTGACCATCGGATCGGGCAGTTGCGGCGTGCTGCTGGTGCATCGCAGTCTCAGCCAAACCAACAACCGCCTGATGGCGGTGACCGCGCGAGCCAACACGTCGTTTCACGATCTCTGCCACAGCGGGCGCGACGAAGCGGTCGGCAGCGGCATGCAGCCGCTGATGGAAACCGATTCCGAACAACTGATGCGCGAAGGCATTGCCACGGGCGTCGAGACGTTCAAAGATTTTCTGGGCGAGACCGGCTGGTCGTACGACGACATCGGCAAAACGTTTTGCCATCAAGTCGGCTCGGCTCATCGCAAGATGATGCTCGAAGCGCTGGGGCTGGACCCGGCCGCCGATTTCGCGACGCTCGAGTGGCTCGGCAACACCGGCTCCGTCGCGTTGCCGATTACGATGGCCGTGGGGCTCGAACAGGGTTTCGTGCAGCCGGGCGAAAACGTCGGCATGTTAGGAATCGGCTCAGGCATCAACTGCTTAATGCTCGGCGTGCATTGGCAACGCTCGCTCGTCTGCTCGCA
>JBGTKH010000389.1:0-9926 GCA_041744735.1 Pirellulaceae bacterium
CGTGATAACTGCATACTAAAGGAATACGCCATGACGACCGCCGGAGTTGACACGCGTAGCCCTGGCCGCCGGACCCGCGACGAGCAGATCGCCGCGGAACTGCCGATTGTGCCGCCTGAGTTGCCATCCGACGCGGTGCCGTCGTCGGTGGAGGCCCACCTGGGGCGCCTCGAACGTCGCCCGCTGGCCGTGGCCGGCATCGTTGAAAACGGCTTAGTACGTCCGCTCGATCCCGCCGTAAAATTGCCGGAACACTCGCGCGTCATTATTGTCACGTCGGAAGCGACATGACCGAAGGCGCCACCTAAGGCACAAGGCCGAATCAGGGATTGCGGTTGAGCAAAGGCCGCGATCAACAAATGACGTTCATCCGGATCTTGAGTGCGCGACGTAAGCCTCTGCCGCGCCGGAGAGTACGCTTCCTCTTCTCTGTTCGGGCGTGTTTTGGAGTTTGATGAAAGCGCAAAGTACTGCAACGGGACGATTGATTCGACCTGGTACTTTGTCGAACAGAGAAGAGGCGATAGAATCAGCATTCAAGGTGACGCGCGTTCCGCCGCCGACTTTGCCGTCGTAACGCCCGCCGGGGGCCGGTGAGCTAGAGCGTAGGAAGTCCAACGACATCATCGCCAATGATTGAGAATGTGTAGGCGATCCGAAATGGGCACGGCGGCCTGGACGAGGTTGCGCACGGCTCGGACGATTCCTTTCGGGGAGAGGTCCTTGTTGGGATCGTTGTCCCGCCGAACCACCAGAATGCCCGGATGATGACCTCCCGAATCCGTCACGAGTTCGTGCAGATTGTTGAAGTCCTTATAATTGTGCGTCAGCAAGACAAGCCCGGCGTTGATCGCGTGTCGAAGATGAACCGGGTCATCGGCGCCAGCCAGCCCAGCGTCCGTGGGGATCAGCACGTCGTGCCCGTCCGCCACGAGCAGACGAATGAGAAGGCCACGAACTGAGTCGTCGTCCAAGTAGAGATTCATGGCGGGGCAAGCCGGACCAGCGCTTGTGGCGTGAGAACCCGGGGACGCGCGTCGTACTTGTAATTCGGATCGAGTTGTCCGCGAGCTGCCATCAACGCTTCTTCGTGTGCCAAATCGGCCGCAATCTCAGGAGGATCGCTCCGGCAGTACTCAATTGCTTCCTGAACCACTGCTAGAGGCACGCCAAAATCGGCCGCGAGCTCGTCCGCACTCATGGGCTGTTCCGGATTGATGTGAGCCCGGTAAATCAACTCCGCGCGGATGCGCCTGCCCTTTACGAAAAGCTGCCGGTAGGCTGAGTCTGGCCGCGGCTCCAAGTGCTGGTACGTCACAGTAGTGCTCATGGTTTTAGTTTAGCCCGCTTACACTGCGGTGGCAACGCGCTCCACGGTCCACACGGCCATCGTTGAGCAACGGCCGCGTTCTGGGTGACGGATCGGGCCTCTAGGGTTCGCGGAGATCCGTGGACAGGCGCTACGTCCGCTTGAAGCGGCGATCCAGTTCTTCGCGGGTGAATACCAAAGCGGTCGGGCGGCCGTGGGGGCAGTGGTGGGCGTCTTGGCAGAGGTCGCGGTGTTGGATCAGCGCGTGAACTTCTTCGGGTGAAAGGCGGTCGCCGGCTTTGATGGCGGCTTTGCAGGAAATCATGTGCAACAGGCTGTCGAGCAAGTCGCGGCGTTCGGGCGTTTTGCCGCCGGCCAGCAGTTGCTCGACCACTTGCCGCAGCAGTTCGGCTGGGCTGATGTTGGCCAGCATCGCGGGATAGCTGGAGACCAGCACCGTGTCGCCGCCGAACGGTTCGACTTGAATGCCTAATTGAGCCAACAGGTCTTTCGCATCCAGCGCAGCCGCGGCTTCGGCCGCTGTTAGCGCGACGGGTTCGGGAACGAGCAGCCGCTGAGCCTCCATCGCGCCGGCCAGCACTTTCTCGCGAAGCTGCTCGTACAGAATCCGCTCATGCAGCGCGTGCTGGTCGATCACCACCACGCCCGCTTCGTCTTCAGTGACTAGGTACCGATTATGAATCTGCAATGCGGTTGCAGCAGCCGTCGACACATGTGGGCTCGGCGCCGATGGAACCGTTGGCACGCCTCTTGGCAAAGTTGTGTGAACGTGAGAAGGGATGCTCGACGATTCCGGATGCGGCGAAGCGCGATTGGCGGCTGCGTGACTCGGCAGACCGCCGCTGGAGTACGGCCTAAACGGCGGCACGTTGCCGGAAGTCGGCGTGAAGTGCATCCGCGTGAAATCCACTCCGGCGTTGCGGCCTGGGTCGTAGCGCAGCGGCAATGGGCTTTGAGCGAGCGAGCTATCGGCGTCGTCCGTGTCGTCACCGGGCAATTGCCCTTTCGCCCAATCGACCAACTCGCGGCGATGACGCTGCGTTTGAGTTGCGTCGTGTGCCGCGGCGGGATCTTCATCGACAGGGATGGTTGCGGGCTGCACTTTGGCGGTTAGATCCGTGGACAGAAACTTTTTCCGCAACGCGCCCAGCATCTGGCTGTAAATCCGGCCGCCTTCCTGAAAGCGCACTTCGAGCTTCGCCGGGTGCACATTCACGTCGACCAAATCGGGCGGCATTTCTAGACGCAGAAAGGCAATCGGAAACCGGCCGGTGAGCAGCAAGCCGCGGTAGGCTTCACCCAGTGCGTGTTGCAACGACCGGTCGCGAATATGCCGACCGTTCAGGAACAGGTACTGCATGCGATTGTTGCCGCGGCTGAAATTCGGATCGGCCACGTAGCCTGACAATCGCACGTCGCCGTCTTGGCTCTCCACGGCAATCAGCCCGTCGCCCAACTCGCCGCCGAAAAACGTCGCGATCCGCTCGCGCCAGCTCTCCACCGGCGGCAGTTCGTACAGCGGCCGGTCGTTGTGCGTCAATGTGAAGTGAATGCGGGGATGAGCCAGCGCGATCCGTGTGAAGGCTTCGCTGACGTGCCCCATCTCCGTCTGCGTGGACCGCAGAAATTTACGACGCACCGGTGTGTTGAAAAACAGCTTGCGAACTTCGACGCTGCTTCCGACCGGACATCCGCAAGGCGCCGCGGCCGACGCGGCGCCGCCGACAACTTCGATTTCCACACCCGCGTCCGTCTGCGCCGTGCGGCTGCGCAGCCGCAGGTGACTCACCTCCGCAATCGAAGCCAACGCTTCACCGCGAAAGCCGAGCGTACGCACTTGAAACAAATCATCAGCATTGCTGATCTTGCTGGTCGCGTGACTGGCCACGGCCAGATGAATCTGCGCGGCGGCAATCCCGCAGCCGTTGTCCGCCACACGCACTAACTCGCCGCCCCCTTGTTCCACCGCGACGTCGATGCGCGTCGCACTCGCGTCGACGGAGTTTTCCAACAACTCCTTCACGACACTCGCCGGCCGCTCGATCACTTCACCAGCCGCGATCTTGTTGATCACACTCGGCGGTAGTTGTCGGATGACAGGAATTGTCATTTGTCATTTGTCATTAGTCATTTGTCTTTGGTGCTTTCGTGTCTTAACAAATGACCAATGACAAATGACAAGTGACGTCCTTTATTACAGTTGATACTTATCCAATTTTCGATACAGCGTCCGGGCGCCGATGCCGAGCATGCGGGCGGTTTCTTCGCGGTTGCCGTTGGTTAGTTTGAGCGTTTCCTGGATCGCCCAGCGTTCGATGTCGTCCAGCGGCTTGCCGATCAGCGACGAGGGGCCCGCGTCGATGGACGCACCGTCGGCTTCTTGCACGTCCGACAGTTCCGGCGGCAAGTCGTCGACGTCCAGCACGCCGTCGGCATCCACCACCACCATGGCTTCGACGACGTTTCGCAATTGCCGCACGTTGCCGGGCCAGTCGTAACCAAAGAAGCGCCGCGTGACGTTGGGCGAAACGCTCTTAATCGTCTTGCCGTGCCGCTTCGCCAATTGGCGCCGAAAGTGATCGACCAGCGGCAATATGTCTTCGCGCCGCTGCGCGAGACTCGGCAGGTCGACGGTCACGATCTTTAGGCGGAAATACAGGTCGTTACGGAACGTGCCTTTCTCGATCGCGTCTTCGAGATTGCGATTGGTCGCGGAGAGCACGCGGACGTTGACCGGTATCGATTTATTGTCGCCCACGCGCGTGATGTGCCGTTCTTCGAGCACTCGCAGCAGCTTGATTTGCGTGGCGATCGGCATGTCGCCCACCTCGTCCAGAAACAGCGTGCCGCCGTTGGCGTACTCGAATTTTCCAACGCGATCGTTCAAGGCGTCGGTGAACGCGCCTTTCACGTGTCCGAACAGTTCGCTCTCGACCAGATGTTCGGCGACCGCTCCGCAGTTCAGCGCCACAAACGGTTTCTTCTTTCGCGGACTGTTCTGATGAAGCGCTTGTGCGATCAGTTCCTTGCCCGTCCCCGAATCGCCGGTGATCAGCACGCCGGCGTCGGTCGGCGCGATGCGTTTCAGCCGCTCGATCACGCCCTTCATTTTGTCGCTGCAGTAGATGATCCCCTCGAAGCCAAAGCGTTCATCGAGCCGCTGGTGCAGTTCCAGCTTCTCCCACCGCGAGCGGACCGAATCGGCGGCCTTGTCCGCGACGGCTCGCAGGCGGTCGGTGGTGATCGGCTTTTCCAGAAAATTGAATGCCCCCTGCTGCATTGCCTCGACGGCTTTGGGGACCGAGGCGTGCCCGGTGACGACAATTACTTCACAGTCGGGCAGTGATTCCTTGGCCCGGCTGAGGATCTGCATGCCGTCGACCTCGTTCATCACCAGATCGGTGAACACGACGTCGAACGTGTCCCTCTCGATGCAGCGAGCCCCGTCGGGGCCGGACGTGGCCATCGTGCAGTTGTACCCCACGCGTTCCAGGCTTTCGCTCATTACCTGCGCATGCTGGCGGTCGTTGTCGACAATCAGTACGCGGATCGCCGAACGTGCCGTTCCGGGGTTCTCCACCGTTTGCGTTGGTGCCATGAGCACGATGATACTGAATTGAACCGGCAGCGACTAGAACCGGTTTCATGTGTAGCCGAAGTCGCCAGACTTTGGTCTAACTTCGCGAAAACCAAACTCTGGCGAGTTCGGCTACATCCATCAGCGAAAACCAAACTCCGGCGAGTTCGGCTAACTTCGCGAAAACCAAACTCTGGCGAGTTCGGCTACATCCATCAGCGAAAACCAATCTCTGGCGAGTTCGGCTACATCCATCAGTTCACCGCTCCTGCTAGCGACACGCCAATTTGATCACGACTGCTCTGGTGTCATTCGGCCGATCATCGTATCATCCCGCCCGACTGACTCTCGTTTGGGACGTCAAAAGCCAATCGAACCTAAGGTGAGAGTCACGATTACGGCGACGATGCCCAGCAGGGCCAGCACGATCCACCACGTGGACCGGCCTGCCCAAATACTGGTGTTGTGAATGATGTAGGTTCCGCACGCAGGACACTGCTCGGCCTCTTCGTACACGTCGGCGCCGCACTTGGGGCAAGTGATGAGTTCGGCCGAGTCGTCGTTTGCCGGATCGTCGTCAAACTCGTCGTCGGGGAATTCCCGATCTTGCCAATCATCGTCAGAATCATCGAGCCATCGGGGGTTCATGCCCTCAATCGTCGTGAACGCGAAATTATTCGTCAAGGAGGACGAAAGTGCAGACGTTCAAAACCGCCGTTGTCGTCGTGATGCTGTTGGCCGTGCTCTACGGCGTGTACGTGGTGCTGAATCGGCCGGAGGTTAATTCGCGGCCGCAGCTCGCCTGGCAGCAGCCGGAAATGGGACCGCTGCAAATCGATTCGGGAACACTTTATGATCCCGCCGGCACGTCGCCGGCCGCCGCGCAAAGCGGCACGTTGTCGCCGGTCCCGCCGAGTGCCTTGGCTCCCAGCACTCCGCCGTCGTTGGAGATTCCCGCCACGCCCACGCTGCCCAGTTCGACGGTCGCAGCGCCTCTGCCCACGCTGACAACACCCACGGTGCCTCAACCCAAAGCGAACTACAGCGGCGCAACAGGGTACCCCGACTCGAAAGCCTACACCGGCGCGGCCCCGCGCGATGCGGCCGATGTCAGTTCCACATCATTCGCCGCAAATAACCCGTACCTGACGAAGCCAAACCCGACCGCTGCGTCGCCCTCAGTAGCGCCGCCCGACACCAGCGGCAGTTCACAACAATTAGGTTCGCGAGCTTTCGAACGCGCGTGGCGAAACATGAACGCACTGCTCGAACAGCGCGAATATCGCGAAGCGCTGCGCGAACTGACGTTGTTCTACGAAAGCTCGGACTTAACCACCCAGCAACATCGGCAGTTGCTCGACGTACTGGATCCACTGGCCTCCAAGGTGATTTACTCGCAGGAGCACCTGCTGGAACAATCCTATCTGGTTCGCCGCGGCGAGACATTGCCGGAGATCGCCGACCGCTATCAGGTTCCCTGGCAACTGCTGAAGAACATCAACGGTGTGAACGATCCCACGGTGCTGGTTCCCGGTACCGAGCTGAAGGTCGTCCGCGGTCCCTTCCGGGCGGAAGTCCGAGTGAAACAAGACGGCCAAGGGGAACTGACGCTGTTCCTGAACGATCTGTACGCCGGCCGCTTCCCGGTGACCATCGGCAGCGACCTGCCGCCGCAGGCCGGTAAATTCACCGTCCGCCACAAGCAAGCCGGTGCCGAATACGTCTCGCGCGACCGCGGCTCGATCCCGGCGGGCCATCCGTCGAACCCGTACGGTCAGTGGTTCATTGACTTGGGCAGTGAAGTCTCGATTCACGGCAGCCCCACTACGGGCGGCGCGGAAACCAGCACGCTCGGCTGCATCAGCCTCAGCCCTCTCGACGCCGCGGACGTCTACGGCATCTTGTCGCAAGGCTCGAAGGTGGAAATTCGACGGTGATCTGCCGCATGTACAGTTCCATCGCTGTCGCAATCCGCACCTTGGTTGTCCTGGCCCTGCTGCTGGTCATGCCCGTGCTGGCGTTGCCGGCGGTCGGACGTTGGTTCGACTCGGCAATGCTAGGCGAATCGGCGACCTCGAAACCTGAGAATGTTGCCGTGCGGCGTCCGCCGGATCACGCCCCGCTGGCGGACCCGGCAAAGTTTCCCACGCTTGCCTCCTCCGACGATTCTACCCTAGCTAACGCAGCGGATGTGGCGGACGTTTCGCCCGTTGATCGATCCGAGTACATCCAGCAGCGGCTGATCCAACTGGGCGCTAACTACATGCGGCTAGAAAGGCTCGATCCTCCTGATGAGCCGGCCTTTCGCTTTCACTGTCAAATGGCGGTTGCAGGCAGCGCGGCGTATCACCGTCCATTCGAAGTTACGGATCCCGATCCGTTGTTGGCGATGGAACGTGTGTTGGCGGAGGTGGAGATTTGGCACACCGCGCGGTTGGAGTCGGGTTCGGCCAACAACCGCGTTCTGCGGTAATGCAGGGTTTCTCGCCGCGGCGCAATCCTGTAAAACGTCCACCGGGCTTGTCACAAACGGCTTGTTCGTCGTAGGTTAAGTTGTTGATGAGCCTCCCGAGGACCAGCCATGCGATTTTCCCCCACGGCAACCGCAAGACAACTGCGCAGCGTTGCGGTGCGTTATCGCACGCCGCTCTGTGAGCCCTCGCGCGACTGTCGGCGGCCATCGGCGGTGGTATTGCGACGGTTGAGCGGCGCGGTACGTACTACTCCGACATCGGCTGGCGACCACGACTCGCGAATCCGGCGTTTGGAAGCCATATTATTTCTGGCCCGCGAACCGCTGGGCAGCCGAAAACTTAGTCAACATGCCAACTTGGCGGACGGCACCGAAGCCCGTACACTGGTTCGCCAGTTGAACGAGCGGTACGACCAAGATGGAAGGGCGTTTCGCGTCGAGGAGGTGGCTGGCGGTTACCAGTTGCTGACTCGGCCGAAGTTTGCGACGTGGTTGCGGCGATTGCAGCACACGCCAGCAGAGTTGCGGTTGTCCGCCCCGGCTTTGGAAACGCTGGCCGTCGTGGCCTATCGCCAACCGGTGCTGCGAGCGGACATCGAGGCCATTCGCGGCGTGAACTGCGGGGAAATCCTGCGACAGTTAATGGAACGAGATTTGGTTCGCATCGGCGGCCGCAGCGAAGAGCTGGGGCGGCCCTACTTATATTCGACGACCAGGCACTTTTTACAAACCTTCGGACTGCGTAGCTTGGATGACTTGCCGCGTGCGGATGTGTTGCGCGGGGCACCGGCCACAGGGGCAGGACCAGCGACGAATAACGGTACGAAACAGGTCAACGGAAAACACTCGAGCGATTTGGGGAATCAGCCAACCGAGGAGGAATCTGACGTGAGCGTCACAACTGTCAGGGAACTGCATCCGGAAGAGGAACTGAAACGTACGGCCATTGCCGTGGCGATCGGGCCGCAATTGATCGACGAAGACGCAGACGACTTCGACGAGGAAGATGAGGACGATGAACTGGATGACGACGAGGACGATCTGGAGGACGACGAAGAAGACGACTTCGAGGACGAGGACTTCGACGAAGACGAATTCGAGGATGAAGAGTGGGAGGAAGTCGAGGACGAGGACGAAGAATTCGAAGACGAAGAGGAAGACTGGGAAGATGACGACGATGACTGGGACGACGACGATGAAGAAGAGGAGGACGACGCGGAGTTTGATTAGTCTTTCAATTGGAAGAGCCGCTTGAGTGCGTCCAGCAGCCCATGCGGAGTGCCGCGTTGGGCTTCATCGCGCAGCGACTCCAGCGGCGGATGCAGCAGCTTGTTCACCAGCCGCTCGAAAGCGCGCTGGATTTCGTTGCGCGACCGTTCGTCTAAACTGCTGAGCTTATTTAGCAGCCGAGAGAGCTCTTCCGCCTTGACTTCATCGGCGCGGGCTTTCAGTCGTTTGATCGTGGGGCCGGTGGCGCGATGATGCAATTCGGCCATGAAGCGGGCCGTTTCCTCTGCGATGATCTGTTCCGCGCGCGGCCACTCTTTGTCGCGCGCCCGGCGGTTGGCTTCGCACGCGCTTTGCAAGTCATCAATCGAATAGAGATAGACGCCGATATAATCGCCGATCGCGGGATCGAAATCGCGCGGCACGGCCAAGTCCAGGATGAACAGCGTGCGCTGAAAGCGATCGTGCTCGATGCGCTGGAACTGTTCGGCCGTGACGATCGGCTCTTTCGCGCCGGTCGTGCTCACCACCAGATCGGCTTCGACCAGCAGCGAAGTCAGCCGCTCCCAGGGCTCGGCGCGGCCGTTGAATCGCTCGGCCAGTTCGCTACTGCGTGCGAGATTGCGGTTCACGACCGTAATGTCGCGGGCACCTTCGTCGATCAAATATCGCAGCGTCTCTTCGCCCATCTCGCCGGCGCCGATGACCAGCACTTTCTTGTCGTCGAACCGCTCGAAAATCTGCCGAGCGAAATCGGCCACAGCGACACTCGGAATACTCACGCGCCGCTGGCTGATGGCCGTCTCGGTGGCCACGCGCTTGGCCACGCGAATCGCGGCTTGGAACACCGCGTGAGTCAGCGGGCCGGTGCTGTTCTGGTCGGTTGCGGCGTCGTAAGCTTGCTTTACCTGCGACAAAATCTGTGCTTCGCCCACGACCATGCTGTCGAGACTTGCGGCCACCATAAACAAATGCCGCACCGCGTCTTCGCCGGTTCGCTCGAACAGACCGTCAAAAACTTCCACCGGTTGCAGTCCGTGAAACCGCGCCAGAAACTCGACCATCTCGTGATGGCTCGGGCAGCCATCGGCCGCTTCGGTCGCCGTGTACAACTCGACTCGATTGCAAGTTGAAATCAAAACCGCCTCGGCGTCGGGAAATCTCTGGCGAAGCTGCACCAGCGCATCGCGCGCTTGCTCGGGGCTGAACGCCAGCCGCTCGCGGACTTCGACCGGCGAATTGTGATGGCTACAGCCGACCATCTGCAGCTTCATCGCAGGCCCTCCGCCTTGGTGATGCGCGAAAGCTGCCGCGGGGCG
>JBGTKH010000390.1:0-10816 GCA_041744735.1 Pirellulaceae bacterium
CCGCGAACCGGAGGGCTTGCGCCCTGCCGCTACGTTTCCAATTCATCAAATTATCCTTCGCGGTTCCTAGCGCCGAAGATGGGCAAATTAAACGCACTTTGTGCACTGCGGAAACAGTGCTCGCCGGAATGAATAGCATCATCGTAGCGGCAGCGCCCGGCCGATGACATGCATACAACGTCCTTCGACTTACGTCAAATCCCACCAAGTGCTTCGTCAAAGTTAAAAAGTGGGGTAAGCATCCTGCTTGCCAATCCGATTTCACCCCAGAAACGCAAGCTGGAAGCTTACGCCACGGAGTTGGCCAACCGTAAAACTACGCTTTGACAAGGCACTCGCTTACATCCGAGTTAACATCGACATGCGACGGCCATCGGACATGTGAACATGCGACGGCCGCGTTTCGTAACCATTTGAAACTAATGAGTGCCCTCCGGTCGCCGCGCTTCGCTCTTGTGTCGCCAGAGCGAGCGGCGGTACGATAAGGCACCTGAACACTCACACGGACGGAAGGATCCGTTCCAGGCGAGTTCACGAGCCTGGCAAGTACAGGATGTACACAACACACACTTTCCGCTGTCTTGTCGTTTTCGTTCTGGTGGCCGCCGGCATCCGCACTGCCTGGGCCGAACCGGCTGACGACCAATATACTGTGGCCGCTGGCCACTATTCTCAAGGCCGCTGGCAATTGGCCGTGGATGAGTTTCGCGCGCTGCTGCAACAGTTTCCCGATCACGAACGGGCAGATACGGCCACGTTCTTTTTGGCGGAAGCATTGGTGCAGTTGGGTCAGTACGACGCGGCTCATACGTCGTTTCACGAATTCCTTCAGCGTTCGCCCGGTCACCGTTACGCACGGCAAGCGTTGTTTCGCACTGGCGAGACAGCGTTTTTGATCGGCAAGCGCGACGAGGCTCGGCGGGACCTGGAAGAATTTCGCCAGCAGTATCCACAAGACGCAACGTGCGCGTTTGTGCTGCCGTACTTAGCCGAGATCGCACTGGACGGCGGCAACCACCAACAGGCGCAGTCGCTGTATCGCGAAGCCCTACAGAACTTTCCGAATGGGCCGTTGGCGGACGAGTGCCGGTTCGGTCTGGCGCGGGCCGCTCAGTTGCTGGGCAACGACGCCGAGGCGCATCGGTTTTATCAGTTCCTGGCCGACAATCCGCGTAACGAATTGGCCGACGACGCCCTACTTCAACGCGCGATCCTGTATCACAATCGACACCAATACGATCAAGCAACGGCCATGCTGCGGACTTTCGAGTCGAACTTTCCAGGCAGCGACCTGAGCACATCGGCCGGCTACTGGCTAGGTGCGACGCAGATCGCCGAGCGAAAATGGGACGATGCGGCGAAGACACTAACGAAAATCGGAAAGGTCGATTCGTCCGATCCGCTCGCGCCCGCCATCGTGTTCTCGGCGGCCGAAGCACTGCGGAATATCGGGCGAGTCGAAGAGGCGACGCTGTACTACGACCGCGTGCTGCGCGATTGGCCCGCTGGCCAGTGGGCGGATGACAGCCTGCAGGCTCGCATCCAAATCGCATTCGACACAGGGGACCACAAGCGCGTCGACGGACTGGCCGCGGAATTCGACACGCGGTTCCGCGAGAGCACGCTACGGCCGCACGTGCGTCAAACGGTCGGCCGGTCGCTGCTGAAGCGAGAACAATTCGAGGCGTCGATCGCCGTCTTTAATGAGTTAACACAGCAGCCCGCGGCCGACGCGCCGGATCGCGCGAACTTCTACTATCTCGCGTTGGCCTGCTTGGGGGCTCAGAAGTATCAAGACGCGCTCGATGCACTGGATCAAGTGGCGCCGACGGCACAGCAACAAGAACTGAGCGACGGCGTGCACGTGGCTCGCGCAGCGGCACAAATCGGTCTGAAACAATACAACGCAGCGATTGCACCGCTGCAAGCATATTTGAAATCGCAGCCCAATGGTCCGGACGCTGCCAAGTGCCGAGCCCAGTTGACCGCCGCGCTGGCGGAGACCGGCAAGTTCGATGAAGCGGAAGCCGCGCTGGCCGAATTGGCGAAGCACGAGGCCGATCGAGGCGTGTACTTGTCCACGGCTCGCTACTTGGCCGACACAGCGCTGGCGCGCGATCGGACGGAACTGGCCCAGCGGTTGTTCAAATTGCTGGCACGCGACGGGAATCCGGAGGAATACGTTGCCAAGGGCCTGTCCGGCTTGGCTCAGATTCAACTGAACTCGAACAGTCCGGCCCAGTCCGCGGAAACTTTCGAGCGGCTGCTCCAGCAGTTCCCAGACAGTCCGCAAGCGGCCGAGGCGTCGCTGTTGCGAGCGAAAGCGCTTGAACGGCTGCAGCAGTTCGACGAAGCGCTGGCCATTTACAATTCGTTTGCCGAGAAGTATCCAAACTCAAAACAGGCACCACAGGCGCTGTTCGGAGCGGCGCGGTTGCACGATCAACTCGAACGGGACCAGGAGGCGGTGAAGCTGCTCCAACGGCTCATCGATAGCTATCCGAAGTTCGAGCAGATGGACGCCGTGTTGTATCAGTTGGCGTGGGTGCTTGTGGATTTGAATCAGGCCGACGACGGCGACGCGATCTTTAAGCGGTTGAACGGTGAGTTTCGCGAGAGTCGCTATTGGGCCGATTCCACGTATCGGCTGGCCGAGCGGGCGGCTCAGGCGCAGAATTACGACGAAGCGAGACGCTTGACCGGCGAGTTAGTCGCTGCCAAATGCGACGCGACGATCCTCAGCCACGCGCTGTATTTGCAGGGGCAACTGGCGGCGGCCGAACAGAACTGGAAGAGCGTTGCCGCACCGATGCAGCGGTTGGTCAGCGAATTTCCCGAAAGCCCGCTGCGACTGTCGGCCGAGTATTGGATCGCCGAATCGTTGTATCGGCAAGGCGAGCATGAATTGGCCGGCCAGCGATTCGCGACCTTGGCAGCCAAAATCGAGGGCCGAAACGAAGCGTGGATGGCAATGGTGCCGCTGCGACGGGCGCTGATCTTGGCGCATCAAGAGAAGTGGCAGGAAGCCCACGAGCTGGCCGCGGGGATTGCCGCGCGATTTCCAGAATTCCGACAACAGTACGAGGCCGACTATTTGCTCGGTCGATGTCTGGGCAGCTTGGCACGTTTCGACGACGCTCGGGCCGCATACGAACGCGTCATCCGCTCGCCCGTCGGCGGACGAACCGAAACGGCGGCCATGGCCCAGTGGATGGTCGGCGAATCGTATCTGCATCAACGGAACTTCGACGAAGCCATCAAGGCGTATCACCGCGTCGAGCGCCTGTATGCCTATCCACGCTGGCAGGCCGCCGCGCTGTTGCAGGCGGGCAAGTGCTACGAAGCAAAGGGCGATTGGAAGCAAGCGATCAGTCTGTACGCACAACTGCTGAAGGACTATCCGAATACGACGTACACCGATGAAGCATCGCGCCGACTGCACGCCGCGCAGAATCGGGCGCTGTTAACCACGACGCCGGCCACCAACTGATTAAGGTCTTTTCTAAATTGGATCGAGCGAATGAATAGAGGAATCCGACTGGCTGAGATTTACGTCGCGGAATTCGCAAGAATTCCGAAGTCTTGCAACTTCGGCTGCGGCTCGATGTGGATGATTCGCGCGAACATCGCGTTGATCATGTTCGCGCTCATGGGCTCGCTGCACCTGGCCATTGGACAAGACCAAGTAGGCATCCCGCCTGAATCGGTAGCTCCGGCGACCACCGACGCTGCGCCGAAAGCAGCGGCCGAACCGGTGGCCAGCCAGAATCCGATTCCCACCAAGAATCTATTGCAAGTGATGCGCGATGGCGGGCCGTTGATGATCCCTATTGCTTTCTGCTCGTTCATTCTGTTTGTGTTTGTGTTCGAGCGTTCGATTAGTCTGCGGCGTGGCCGCGTGATTCCCGGCCCATTTGTCAAACGATTTTTGGAGCAACTGCGCGAGGGACAGTTGGACCGCGAAGCCGCCATCGCGTTGTGCGAGGACAACCGCAGCCCCGTGGCCGAGGTGTTTGCCGCCGCGATGAAAAAATGGGGCCGGCCGTCGGTCGAAGTGGAACAGGCGATCATCGACGCCGGCGAGCGAGTGACCAACGGCCTGCGACGCTACCTGCGGCTGTTCAACGGCGTGTCGACGATCAGCCCGCTGCTGGGTCTGCTGGGCACGGTGCTCGGCATGATCAGCGCGTTCAACGCCATCGCCACCGCCGATGCGATGGGCCGGCCTGAACTGCTGGCGTCCGGTATTAGCGAGGCGCTGCTAACCACCGCCGCCGGCCTGTGCGTGGCCATCCCCGCTTTGATCGCATACTTATTCTTCATCAGCCGCGTCGATCGCCTGATCATCGACATCGACGCGCTGGGCCAACAAGTTGTCAGCCTGATCTCCGCCGACGCCTGGCAAAAAGATCCCGCCGATAAAGCATCGAAATCGAAACGACAGGAGAAAGCGGCGTAGTCATTTGTCATTTGTCATTTGTCATTTGTCATTTGTCATTTGTCATTTGTCATTTGTCATTTGTCATTTGTCAGTTGTCAGTTGTCAGTTGTCAGTTGTCAGTTGTCAGTTGTCAGTTGTCAGTTGTCAGTTGTCAGTTGTCAGTTGTCAGTTGTCAGTTGTCAGTTGTCAGTTGTCAGTAGCTCTCGTGTTTCGCCGTTCTCCTCTTTTGTAATTTGTAATTTGTAATTCGTAATTCATCCCCATGCCTCTGAAAACTCATTTGGACGAACAGCCTTCGCTGAACTTGACGCCGATGATCGACGTTGTGTTCTTGCTGATCATTTTTTTCATGGTGGGCACGAAGTTCACGGAGTTGGAGCGGAAGATTTCGCTGCAGGTGCCGCAGGTCAATAACGTCGGTGCGTTGACGCCGGCGCCCGAGCGGCGCGTGATCAACGTCTATCGCGATGGACACGTTACGTTGGACCAGCAGGTCGTGACGCTGGATGAATTGGTACAGCAATTGACGGCCGCGCGGGCACAGTATCAAGACTTGGGCGTCATCATCCGCGGCGACGCGGAAGGGGCGTTTCAGAATGTGGCCAGCGTATTGGGCGCCTGCCGACAGGCCGGCGTTTCCGACATGGGCGTCTCGGTGCGGCTGGCGCGGAAAGGTGACTAGCGAATGTACGGCTTTCGCGACGCGTTGCTCGGCCAAGTACCGCTGGCAGAGACGGTTTTCACCGCGCGTGTGCTGGGAATACTGCTGTGGAGCGGCTTGGTGGTGCTGGCCATTGCGCTGCTTGTGCTGATGCGCACCGGCTGGGGACAGGCGCGGCCGCTGTCGAAATGCGTGGCCTTGTCGGTGTTCGCTCACGTGCTGTTGGTCGGTTACGCGTACGGCACGAAGTTGATATTCGACCCACCGCCACCAGCGGCTGGCGAAGTGATTTACCTATCGTTTGTCGGCGGCGATGAAGAATCGCAGGTAGGCAATACAAACGAGCAGCAGCCGAAGTCGTGGGAGCAGATTCCGTCCGAGACGAACCTGCAACCTGAATTATCGTTGCCCGACCGGCTCGATGCCGATCCACAGCTTCCGCCGCAGCCCGCGGAGGTGGCTCAATTGCCGCAGGACACGCTCGCCCCGCCCACGGATGCGGTGCCCGTGATTGAACCAGAGCGTCCGACAGTCGAGCCGCCGGCACCCGAGATTGTCCGAGCGACCAAGTCCGAAGTACAGCCGACGGAGATTGAATCGCCCGCGGCCCCCACGCGTCAGGAAGTCGAGACGGTCGCCCCAGCCGCTGTCGGACCGGACCGCGTACCCACTGCGATCGCCGAAGTCACGCCGCCGAAGCGTCCCGACGATCCGGAGTTGCCTAGTGAATTGCTCAACGACGATTCACGGCTTCAGCGTTTGGCCGACGTTGCTTCAGCGACCCCGCCGGCCAATGCAATTTCCGACACGAATGACGTTTTGACCGAGACAACCAATCGCAGCCAAAACGATCGCGATACCGGCAACAGTGGCGGTGGCGTTGCTGGAACCGCCAGCGCCACTCCAACGAAAGCGGAAGCGACCAATTCGTCGACAACGACTGATTCCAAACTAGCGGCCGCCGCGAACGCCGCTGCGACTGCGGCAGCCATCCCGCGACGATTAGGTGACGGCGCGGAATTACCGTCACTCTACCGCTATCGTGTTCCCATCACTCGACTGCGAATCGCTCAGCAGAACGGCGGCAGCGCGCGAACCGAAGCGGCCGTCGACGCCGCGTTGAAATGGCTCGCCGCAAACCAGAATCTGGACGGCCGCTGGGACGCCAGCGCTTACGGCGCCGGTTTGGAAACCAAGGTGCTCGGGCATGACCGCGGCGGCGCCGGCACCGATGCCGACACAGGCATCACAGGGCTGGCTTTGTTGGCGTTCCTCGGCGCCGGTCACTCGCATTTGGAAGGCGAATACCGTACGAACGTGCAACACGGTTTGGAGTTCTTGCTGCGCAGCCAACGCGCCGATGGAAGCTTGGCGGGCGATGCGCGGTTGTACGAACGCATGTATTGCCACGGCATCGCTTCACTGGCGATCAGTGAAGCTTACGCGATCTCAGGCGATTATCGGCTGAAGCCGTTTGTTGAGCGCGCCGTCCGATATACGATCGCGGCCCAGCATCCCGGCTCCGGCGGCTGGCGATATCAGCCGGGCGACGCGGGCGACATGAGCCAATTCGGCTGGCAGGTGATGGCGCTGAAGAGTGCGGAACTTTGCGGCATCGAAATCCCCGGCCAAACGCGCGCGGGCATGTTGAAGTTCCTGCGCAGTTCTTCATCGGGAACACACGGCGGCTTGGGCAGCTATCGGCCGGCGGAACGAGCGTCGCGGACGATGACGGCCGAGGCACTGACTTGCCGCTACTTCCTGCAAGTCGAACTGAACGACGCTGTCTTGCGAGAAGCGACAACGATGATCGCTCAAGAGTTGCCGGCCGACGGGAAGGCGAACCTCTATTACTGGTACTATGCCACGCTGGCTTTGTTCCAAACACAGGACGAGACGTGGCAGAACTGGAACCAGGCGCTTCAGCAACAATTGCTCAGCCGCCAGCGGACCGACGGAACGCTGGCCGGCAGTTGGGACACGGACACGGTCTGGGGTGGCTACGGCGGACGAGTTTATACCACCGCGATGGCGGCGATGTGCCTAGAGGTTTACTATCGCTACCTGCCGCTATACACCAACGACGTGGCCGAAAATTAGACGCGGCATTCGTCACCCTGCGGCTGTTTTAAGAACCTAAGTCAATCGTAGCTGCGTTCGCCAGAACGCGGGTTTTTTGCGCCATCCATCCGCATTCTGGCGAGTGCAGCTACGGCTCTGTTCCGGGAAATTGGCTTCTCGAAACGCCGAATACCATTTGACAGCCGCGCTGGCGTCATTACAATGATGTTCGTTAAAGGGTTGCTCTCGCGCTCCCAAGCGCAGAGCCGCACGAGCTGGTTCCGGTGATGCCCTCCTGGGCGCCAACTTGCTTTCGCCGCTTGTTTGCGTACCCACTCACTCCTTCCTACCTGTGGTGCGAGAGCGAAGCGATGTCAATTCTACTTGGTTTTTTCGGAATGCCGGGTCACTTGGAATTGTTGATCATCGGCGTCATCATCCTGCTGTTATTTGGTCACCGCCTGCCGAGCCTGATGCGATCGCTGGGGCGCGGCGTCGTGGAATTCAAAAAGGGCGTGTCCGGCCTCGAGGATGACATGGAAGAGGCCGCGGACAGTGGTTCCAAGGACAAAAAGAAGGTCGACGAGTAGCCGCGACCGCCAAATCGGCCGATCAACGCGACTCGATCGTTTTTCCAAGTTGTCAGTTCAGGCTGCCCACCGTGCTTTTCAAAACCCGCCCACGCGAGTCGGCACCGCGCTCTTGGCAGGTAAAATATCGCCACACCCGTAAACTGCGAGACAAAATCATGTTCGGACTGGGAATGCAGGAATTGGTCATTATTGGGATCGTGGCCATCCTATTGTTCGGCCGGAAACTGCCGGACGTGGCCAAGTCGCTGGGGACGAGCTACCGCGAATTCAAACGCGGACTGGTCGACATCCAATCGTCGGTGGATATCACGGGCGCATACAACTCGACGTCGTATTCCAAAAAGTCGTCAGCTTCGCGAGCCCGATACGACGACATCGACGACCACGACGAAGCCACCGCGCCGAGATTCGAGCCGCCCCCCAGCGAGCCGAAAGTCGAAGCGCCGTCGCAAGAAACCTAACGCGATGCCCGCGCATGACGTAGGACGGATTGCTAATCCGCCCCACCGGACCCATCCTAATCTGTCCCACAAGAATCCATCTCAACCGCGCCCCCCGACCTGTCCCGCCGTGCTAGGCAGTTAATCAGAAATAAGCTACCTTATCGTTGTTTCAAGGGCGGCTAGCTCAGTTGGTTAGAGCGCCATGCTCACACCGTGGAGGTCACAGGTTCGAGCCCTGTGCCGCCCATTTTTCACAAGTCCCGCCGAAATCAACGCTTAGATTACCTGCCTCCGACGATCATGCTCAGGAGGCGATCGGCGCGTATGGATCGTGGTTGAAGGACCATGTGCAGACGCCGGTCATTGACAAGCTGGCGGCCGAGGGGATGCGGTTCACGAACATGTGCGTGAACAATTCGATCTGCTCGCCCAGCCGCGCGGCGATCCTCACCGGGCAATACAGCCACAAGAACGGCGTGCTCAATCTGGGCGGCGCGATCAACAAGACTTCGCCCATGTTCCCGCTGCAAACCCCGAAGCGTCCACGCCGACTTTTCGTAGGACGGATTGCTAATCCGTCCGCACCGTCATGTTCCCGCTGCAAACCCGCAGCGTTCACGCCGACCCCGCGTACGCCGAGCGGATCGCCGAAACACAGAAGCTGCTTGCCGCCACGATCCGCGAGGTCGATATCAAGTACTTGCGTGTCTCGCGGGAATGGCTTTCGACGTGACCGCGGCGGCCGAATCGCGTCCGAACGTCGTCTTTTTGTTTTCCGACGACAACTGCGGCGCGCATGGCTTCGGCGACAAAGTCATTCCCTACGAAGAAGGCTCGAAGTCGCCCCTGCTGATCTACGACCCGCGCTTGCCGAAACAACACGCGGGACAACTCTGCGACGCTGTGACCGGCAACGTGGACATGGCCGCGACGATTCTGGCGTTGGCCGGTATTCCCGCGCCCGACGGCATCGACGGCAAGAACCTGCTGCCGCTGCTGACCGATCCGCCGGGCCAAGTCCGCGAGTTCCTGCCACTGTTCAATTTCTGGGGCATCGAGTCGGCGCAGTCGATGGCGGTCGTGACGCCCGAGTGGAAATACATCTACTGGTATTACGGCGGCGACGACATGACGCCGACCGAGGAATTGTTTCATGTTGGCCAAGACCGTTACGAAATGAAAAACCTCGCCGCCGACCCGCGGCACGCGCAGCAACTCGCCGCGATGCGGACGATGTATGATGCCCAGCGCGATCAACTGGCCCGCGACGTTATCACCGGACACGGTTACGAAAACTATCCGATCCTATTTCAACGCGGCGTCAATTGGGCGGAGAAAGTCAGGCTCGTGGCCACCGCGGATAAGAAGGCCGTCAAAAAAGGCAAAGAAGAAACAAGCATCGGGAGACCAACGATGACCAATTCCCCTGCACGCATAGCCGATGTCGGCGGTTGCTCGTTGGTCTTGTGAAGGGTAAGCTGCCTCATACTCCGCGTGCTAGAAATCGAAACAACCTCATTCGAGCCCAATGCGAAAGCTGCGATCGAATCGGCAAGATGTAACCGAGGGCGTCTGCACCATGTCGCAACCGAGTCAAAAGGCCAGAACGAAACCATTTCTTCGATGGGCTGGCAGCAAGCGAAAGCAACTTTCTCGACTGGTCCAGTTCTGGAAGCCCTCGCATCAGCGATACATCGAGCCCTTCGCTGGATCGGCCTGTCTCTTTTTTGAAATCGCCCCGAAGCGAGCGATTCTCGGAGACAACAATGACAGCCTCATCGAAGTGTATCATGCTGTTTCTGACCAGCCGGATCGTTTGTTTGATCGACTTTGCCGCATTCGCCGCGATGCAGACACCTACTACCGTTGGCGAGCGAAATCTCCGACAAGCCTCGATGCGGAAACCCGAGTCGTGCGCTTCCTTTATCTAAACCGCAACTGCTTCAACGGCATCTTCAGGACGAATGCGAAGGGCCAGTTCAATGTTCCCATCGGGAACAAACAGGGCGAATACTTCACGAGAGCGGACCTGCGAGCGTGCTCCGCGCTTCTCCAAACAACAACACTGGTTGCGGACGATTTCATGTCCACTCTCAAGTTTGTCCGTGCGGGCGACTTTGTCTATCTCGACCCTCCTTTTGCAGTGACCTCACGCCGCCTTTTTCGCGAATACGGGAAGAAGTCCTTCGACACGAGTGATGTTCCGCGGTTGGCAGAAGGTCTGGAATGGATTTCTAAAGCAGGCGCAGATTTCCTGGTGAGTTATGCCGACTGCAAAGAAGCTCGAAACTTGGCCAAGCTTTGGAACGGCGTCCGTCTCCCAATTCGAAGACACGTCGCAGGCTTCTCTGGAAACCGGCGTAACGCTTACGAATGGTTGATCTCAAACGCTCCGATCTCTGGAGATCTTCGAAAAGATGGCGGGAAGGGATAAACACGCATGTCCAAAGTACAAGCCGTGAAACCAATTGCGTTGAAGCAGCAATTCCCGGCGGGCGGAGGGATGAGGGGATTTGGCGGGTGTGTTGGGGCTTGTACGGTGGAGTGGGCAGCGGAGGTTGTTAAGGTCGGGAAATTAGTCGAGTTGCCGAAGGGTCAGAGAGCGTCGTGGCGACTG